>VYCT01000122.1 GCA_009843785.1 Candidatus Poribacteria bacterium
CGGTGCCCCTTCCCAGTAACGGGTGGGGACCCCGGTTCCAAACCGCACCTACCGGGCCTAGGGGTACAAAATCGGACTAACAAACCGAAAACTAAATAACCCTGGCTTGTATCGTTGAGCGTACTATGGCGGCGTGCACAGAGGTTATAGGGAGGGACCATGGAAACAGAGCAGACACTGGTTTTAATCAAACCGGATGGGGTTAAGCGAGGGCTTATTGGTGAAGTTATTACTCGCTATGAACACAAGGGACTTAAGATCGTTGGAATGAAATTCCTCCAACTCCCGCTCACGACGGCAGAAGCACTTTATGCTGTCCATCACGGAAAATCTTTTTACGATGTACTCATCGAATTCATGACATCGGCACCTATTGTTGCCTTAGCTATTGAAGGGCGGAACGCGATAGAACTGGTCCGTATCCTTAACGGGGAAACGGATCCCCAGAAATCGCAACCCGGAAGCATCCGAGGCGATTTCTCAATCAACATAACGCACAACATTGTGCACGCGTCGGACTCTCCGAAGAGTGCACAGCGTGAATTGGACATCCTATTCACAGCTGAGGAACGTTACAAATATCACCGAGTGGATGAGGTTATTCTCCATCCGACGACGGTGTAATCGAGACACAACAACCTGTGTCTTTTGATTCTGTACGCATAATTACAGAGAATCTCATCTAAGAATTCTCACATAAATCTAACAACAGACGGAGGTCAATAAAATTGAAATTTGCTAATATCTGTACTTTAATCGTTCTGCTGGTCATTGGATTGGCTTTCAGCGTTTATGCAGCCAAGGTCGACTGTGAAAATATAGATGGCGATGGCGCGAAACCTATTAAAGAGGTCGGTAAAGAAGGCGATGCCGTTCAGAACGACTATGACGAAATTATAGAAGAAGACGATCGAAAAGGCGTTACGTATCTCGCCATAATCGGAGGCAGCCAACCGAAGCCGAATGCATGTGGACTTACTCCGAAGAACCCGGAAGCAGAATGGACAGGTTGGGGCGGTCCCTTAAACTTCGACAACGCCACGATCGGCGAAGGTGCTGCAACCCGCAACCATATCGTCATCGGCGGTATCTACTTTGAACGTGGGATTGGCGCACACGCTATTGGCACCTTCGTTTATGATCTCAGTGGTGATAAGTACCTCAAGTTTGAGGGGTATGTCGGCATGTCAGACGAGAAAGATCCTGCTGAGTGCGGTCACGGCGGCAGCAGCGATTTCATCTTCAGTGTTGATGGTAAGCAGGCTTTCAAATCTGAAACACTCCAAGGCACGGATGGAGGCAAGAACGTTGATGCTCTAAAAGTAGAGTTTGATATCCCTTCCGGCGCGAAGGAACTGGAAATCGTGATGGGCGATGGCGGCGACGGAATCGGTTGTGATCATTCGGCAATCGGTGATGCGAAACTTCTCAATGCGCAAGCACTCGCTGTTGAACCTGCCAACAAACTTCCGACTATCTGGGGACACCTGAAAGATAGTTATTAGACCTCGAAAATTGCCCTACGCTTGCGTAGGTGTGAACGCTTATACCTGATTTAGACGCGTTGTTCTGTGTTGTATGTGGAAAGTTGCGTCTGAATCAGGTTTTTTGTTGCAATTTTACGCCATTTATTTTATGATAGACTTCAATTAAAATGAATCCTAATACCATAGCGTCTACTAAACACGCTTACGGTAAATATTAGAAGGGAAATACCATGAAAAAATTTTTATTTGTCCTCGGCGTGGTGTGTTTCAGTCTTATTGCTGTTCATATCAGTACTGCCGAGATTGATCTTGAGACCGCGGTCGGTATATGGTTGTTTGACGAAGGCAAAGGCGCAGTCGCTGGCGACATTTCTGGGCAAGGTAACGATGGAGAATTGGTGAAATCTCCTAAGTGGGTAGAAGGCAAATTTGGCTCAGCACTTGAATTTGATGGAAAAGCCAGTTGTGTTTCAACCGGTCAGAAACTGCTTGACAACCTCGAAGAATTCACCATTATTACATGGGTACAAACCACAGATACACCGGTAAACCGGACAGGACTCGTCGGACAGAACGATTCGCCTGAGTTCGGATTCATTACCGCACAAGCGATCAACCTCTGGACACCTACTGCGGGTGGGACACAGAAACCTTGGGAACACAAACACGGTAACGGTGAATGGCACCATGTCGGGTGTGTCGCTACGACGGAATACGTCCATACCTATATTGATGGTGAATACGTTGAGAAAAAGGGCGGTTGGGCAAATCACGGAACATCTGCCTTTAACGTCAATATCGGTGGGTGTGGTGTTTGGGATCCAGCTGGCAACTTTTTTCCGGGGCTAATGGATGAAGTCGCTATTTTCCACTCGGCACTGGAACAGGAAGATATTCAAGAGTTGATGGACAAAGGGTTTCAGCAGTATTTGGCAGTTGACCCCGCAGATAAACTCGGTACAACTTGGGGGCATATTAAAGCAACGCATCATTTTAGGCAATAACCCTACCCCCTGACAAAACTCCCAGGCGCGTTTGGATGAAAATCACGAAAAAATAGTAGGGGCGAGGTTGCCTCGTCCGCACGGGTTCGGTGACCCAACCCCTACACGGGTTCGGTGACCCAACCCCTACACGGGTTCTATTTTCAAACTTCATAAGCGCGTCTATTTTGTTTCGCGGAGCTGGCGAAGCATTTCTATCGCATTCCTATTTCCCGGTTCCAATCGTAACACCGCTTCAAACGCATCAATCGCTTCTGGAAACTTCCCAAGTTCCTGATAAGCAACGCCCAAGCCACTATAAGCACGAACGTATGTTGCATCGAGTTGAATAACCTTTTTGAATTGCGAAGCCGCTTCTTCGTAAAGTTCTTGGATCAGAAATATTAAGCCGAGTCTATAAGCGGCTTGGAGGTTGGTTGCATCGTTTGCGGTAACGACCTTGTAGTGCGGCTCAGCTGCTATATACAGCCGCTTTTTCCAATAGGTACCCGCGATCTCCTGATGCAGTGAAGGTTTTGTTGGCATCAATCCGAGGGCTTTCTGATACTGTAATATTGCTTGTTCTAACTGTCCCGTGCTCTCATACACCATCGCAAGGTCCGCATGAACATTCGCAAAAAATTCAAAATATTCCGTACCGTGTGATTTTCGGACGAGGTTATCCGAAAACTGAATCGCCTTTTGACATGCGAGAATCGCCGCATCCGCGCGTCCGGTCGCATAATAGGTTTGCCCGAGATGGTTGTAGACCCGTGCCTTCAAATAGGCAATCTCATCGGGTTCTTTCTCCTTTTGGACTTCTTCATCGGTGTGCAATAGTACCAACAGACTTTCCAAGGCAGCAACGGCATCCTTATACCTTCCTGTATGGAGAAGTGCAACCCCGTAATCAAACCAGACTTTTACATCTTTTTGCTCATTTGTGATAAGCGGTGCAAATTCCGCGACAGCCCTCACATAATCGCCTTCTGACATATAACGTCTACCGCGCTCCGCATACAGTGAGGCTGTGACACCTGCTTTCAGTACGTCCCACCACAGCGGGTCCGATAACTCGCCGTATTGACTGGCGTATCGGGCGGCTTGTGCGTGTTGTTTTGCCGCCTGTTTATCTCCGAGTGCGATCATAACTTGTGCCATCAGCGCGTGAGCTTCGCTTTGTTTCGGATTCAAGCGCAGTGCACTTTCTAAATGGGTTCGGGCAAGTTTCAGCTGTTGCCGCGCCAATGCGATTTCGCCGAGCCAGAGCTCAGAAAACGGATTGTTCGGTTGGAGGCGTTTGGCGTGTTCCAAATGCGGTCGTGCTTCATCAAGTTTCCCTAAAATTCGGAGTGCGGCAGCGAGATAGAGATGCGCGGGCGCGTACTCAGCATTCAAGGTCAGGGCGCGAGTGAGAGATTTAACAGCCGCCTCCGGTTGACGCTCCTTCATCAAACGTCCCAAAAAGTAGAGCCACTTGAATTCGTCAGGCGCGAGTCGACTCGCTTGGCGATAACACGGGACCGCTGGTGCCTCCCAACCGTGGATGAGATAGACGTGCCCCAAGTGTCCCCAGGCATCTGCATCCTCAGGAGAAGTCCGAACGGCTTCTTGGGCAGCCTCAATTGCATCCAATAACAGTTTTTCCTCAACTAAATCGAGGTCTGCAGGTTGTGGAATAGTTGTCAGTCCGGATTTTTTTTCAAAAAATCCTTTCAGTTGTCGGTTGTCAGTTACAAGAGGTTTCTCGTCTACAACTTCCCTTTTTAATTCACTACTAATCGCTGATTGCCGACTGCTAATTTCACTAACTGCAAAAACAGGTAGACTGATTAGCATAAAAAGAAAAAAGAGAATTGATTTCATCAAAATGACCTCCCTTTTCCTTGATAAACCTTTACACGACGGTTAGCGGTTGTCCCCGGAAACCTTTCGCGGCTTCCGTCTTGCCAATGCACTTCAATCGTTTGAATTTCGTCGATCGTTCCCAATCCGAAATGTACGCTCGGTTCACTGCTACTGAGATAACTTGTGCCCGACAGGACATAGCCCGTCAATGTACGTGATTCGGTGCGGAGCGTCACTTGTGCACCGAGTGCGTCCCGATTTTGCGTGATCGCTTGCACAAATAACCAACGATGCTGAGGTGGCGGTGCGTCGTTTCGGAAAAGGCGGAGTCGGTTATCAAGACTGCTCACCACCATATCGATATCGCCATCCCTGTCAATATCACCGAAAGCCATTCCGCGGCTCACCTCAACCCATTCTGTAAAGTCGGGAGCATGTGAACTCACATCAGTGAAATGGGGTGTCGGAAACCGTCGGAGACCTTCAGCGGTCGTAGAGGTTGGGTTGTCCAACCCGTGCGGACGAGGCAACCTCGCCCCTACGACGGCTGATTGCTGATTGCTATTTCGGAAGAGGAGATTGGGTTCGGCATAAAAATTCCAGAATTCGCCAACGTCTGCGCCCTCCAAGATTTCCTCGCGCTTCACCCTTCCATTGACGAGCGCGATGTCGAGATCGGTATCGTTGTCGAAATCAAGGAAACCACAACCAAAGCCTGTCCAACGCAGGTCGCGTCCGGCGAAACCTGCTACTTCAGTCACGTCCGTAAATACAGAGGCGATAGCGGCGATATAAAGGGTATTTGTCTCGCCGGACAAATGTGTCGCGAACAGGTCAGGGAGCGTATCGCCGTTAACATCGCCGACAGCGATGCCCATGCTGCCTTCGGGTTGTCCGTAAGCGTTAAACGCAAGCCCGTGCAATATGGCTTCCTCAGCAAAAGTACCGTCGGTTTGGTTTACCCAAAGCTGATTGGCTTCGCCATCGTTAGCAACAAAAAAATCCGCCCACCCATCACCGGTGAGATCCAGACACACAACACCGAGCCCCCTGCCGGGCATTGCGGCGATGCCTGCCTGCGCGGTTACATCTGTGAAGGAGCCATCGCCGTTGTTTTGGAACAACCGATCCGTTGCTGGCTCGAAAACTTTGGGATTACAGTAATCTATCGCGCTGTGTTTCCCGCGACAGACCATTTCTGGATCAAACTGAACGTAGTTTGCTACATAGAGGTCAAGGTCTCCATCCCTGTCATAATCACCAAAAGTCGCCGATGTCCCCCAAGCCTCATTTGAGAGCCCTACCTCTTTCAGTGTGAATGTACCATCACCGTTGTTTCGATAGAAGACATCAGCACCGTAGTTCGTTATATAGACATCCGCATCGCCGTCGTTGTCCACATCACCGATTGCCACCCCTTGTCCATAGCCTTCGTGTCCGATGCCAGCGGCTTCTGTAACGTCAACATACGTACCATCGGGTTGTTGTTGAAAAAGCTGATTGGGTGCAGGTGAATCCGCTTTACCGGGTGGCGGAAATCGGATGTGCAGGACATCCAGCGCGCCATCATTATTGTAATCAAAGAGGGCGACACCACTCCCTATCACCTCAGGTAGGGCATGCGTACCGGGTGGCCAAGATGCCTCCATCTGTGGCAAACCGAGCGCAGCCGTCACTTCCGTAAATAGGGGTTTATCTGTCTCCGCTTGTGCTGCCGTCAGCCATCCGATTACAACAGTGAATATAATAACATATAATTTCGTGAGCATGATGCTATCCCAATATGTTAACTGTGGCGTTCTTAGTGTATACCCGGTTCGGTTCCAAACCGTACCTACCGGGTCTAAAGGCATCGGGGTTACAAATCTCTCCTACATTGCTAAGGCATCGGGGTTACAAATCTCTCCTACACGGCAAAATCACAAACTCCAATTGTTGATGTGCTTCACGTAGTGCCGTTTCTACGGCTGCGGGTGTTTCGGCACGCGCAAAGATAAAACCGAGATACCGCGCGCCCTCTGGTAACGGCACGACTTCTCCACCGATCGGGATTGTAATGTTAACCTCTACAATTCCATCCACGTGATGTGCAGCTGTTTTGCCGCGGACTTCGCCGAGGATACCAGCCTCCGGCACCGGAATCATCATCACCCCTGCAGCCTGCTGCTCGCGTTGTAAGGCTTCCACGGGTTGCCCCATTGCATGTCGGATAACGAGTTCCTCCAACGACATTCCGGTTCCAAACCGTAAGGTCCTTGCACAGAGACCACCAATCGTCCGCGCAGCAATTTCGATGAGATGCGCCCCCTTGTCGTTATAACGCAATTCAGCGTGGACGGGTCCGTGTCGTAATCCTAAAGCATGGGCAGCTTCTGCTGTCGCGTTATGTAAGGCATCTTGGATATCCACCGATAAACGGGAAGGCGTAATATAGAGCGTCTCCTCAAAAAAAGGCCCCTCAAGCGGATCCGGTTTATCAAAGAGCGCGAGTGTCTTAAGTTCGCCCGCTAAGAGGATGCCCTCCAGTGCCACCTCTATCCCCGGAATATAGTCCTCAACGAGTAGATATTGTGAAACGTGTTCCTGTGAATTGGCTTCGGTGGCTGCCTGCAAAGCATGTAAAAGTTTCGTTGTCCGCTGAAAGGCTTCAATAAATTCAGCAGGCGTATCTGCCCGAATGACACCACGGCTTGCGGAGAGGGAGAGGGGTTTGATAACACACGGAAAACGGACTTGTGTATCCGTGCTGTCCGGGTTGGATGCCCCAACGCCGCTGTAGGGTTTGGGTAACCCAACCCCTACGATTTCAGTGGGGTCATCATAGATAGAAAAGCGTTGATAAGTAGGGACCGAGACCCCATTTGCTGCCAATGTGTCGCGTAGAAGATATTTATTGCGCGTGGCTTTCGCTGAAGCGACAGGATTGTGTGGCAGCCCTAAAGCCTCTGATGCAGTCGTGGCAAGCAGGGTTGTATCGTCATCAACACCGACGATTGCCGCCAGCGGATATGTGTCATCAAATTCAAGGATCGCCTGTGTTGCAACGGTTGGCGCGCTGAAATCAAGCACAAGGGTATGGCGCGGCGAGAGGTCTGCTGTCGTTGCCGCTTCTTCTGAGGCGACAACGACCTCTACATCAAGTTTTGAGGCAGCTTCCAAGAAGTCAGTGGCTCGGTATGTGCGCGTTGGTAGAAGCAGGAGGATACGCGATTTATCAGTCATCAGTCATCAATTATTGGTTATCTAAAGTCATTAGTTTTCAATCATCAGTTATCAGAAGTTGAAAATTGAAAGTTGAGAAGTTGTGCCTAACTTTCGCACACTTCCTAACTTTCTGATGGCTGACTGCTGAAAGCCCTAATTCGGGCGAGCACCTCTCAACAACTTCTGATACGATGCGTGTGCGTTCTGTGCGTCTTCCTGACCGTCAAGGACACGCCGCAGGCATTGCACAAAGCCGATCGGATCATCTTCACCAAAGATAGTGCGTCCGAACAGGATCGCGCGTCCACCGTTGCTGACAACATTATGCGCCAAGGTAAATGTGCTGCGTGCATTTTGACGAGGACCGCCCAAGGCGCCGATTACGAGGGTCGTATCGAATTGGCACAACTCTGTCCAGACATCAGCGGTTGTATAGGCGGTTTTAATAAAGCGAGGACGTTGGTGTTTTCGGAGATAACTCATCGTCCGAACGATAGAATCGGCGACATACATACCCCGTTTCTCCTCATCCATTCCCGGGAGTTTAACGTTCGGTAAAAAGACCTCTAAGAGGTGGTCAAACCCTTCGATTTCCCCAACAACATGTGCGAACTGTACATACGCCTGCAACATCCGCTCATCCGCGATCGGATCGTTGTTGAGTGTAATGGAGTACAGCCCAAGGTTAACGCGACATTCAAGGGCGGGTCCGATGAGTGCCTCACAATAGCGTTGCATATCCTCTGGAAATACCGTCTGAAACGGCATTGACGGACTGGAAGTATAGACACCAAATCTCGGATTCCAGATAGCGGTTTCGGAGTTCATCCGGACGATTGGCGTAATGGGCGAGTTTTCAAAAAGGTTCTCTTCAAGTGCAAGCGTTTCTGCATCAGCGGGTGTCATCAGAAGTCCATCTAATTGCCCATCAGCAACAAGGTCGCGTTGCAGTTGCAGGAACTCTGCATGTGTGCGGTAGTGAGGTTTTGGGTGCTGCACCTGTCCGAGCCCTTTAATCCCTGCGGATGCGAGTGGGTCCGCAGCGAAAACGAGAATCGGGGTCTGTGCAAGTAATTCTGTATCAGCAAGTTTATCAAATATCCGGTTGCCCATATTTTTAACTTTCCTTGCGGTTAAATCGAATGAGTTGTTACTTCAAATGCTTTTCCATAGAACCGTCCTCCAAATGTAAAGCTAAGACAAATTATGCCATTTAAGGCATAATTTCATTACGGACTACGGTTTTTACCTTAAAAAGAAAAACAAATTTTTTAACTTTCCTTGCGGTTAAATCGAATGAGTTGTTACTTCAAATGCCTTTCCATAGAGCCGTCCTCCAAATGTAAAACTAAGACAAATTATGCCATTTAAGGCATAATTTCATTACGGACTACGGTTTTAGTTATCAGTTATCGGTCATCAGTTTGCCTCGCAGTGAGAGTTACAAGAGGTTTTTGATAATTCTAACATCTCCTGTAAACTGATGACTGAAAGGATTTTTTGAAAAAAAATCCGTACTGACAACTGACAACTATTAAAGTGTATTCGTAGGGTCAATATCTATCACAAATTCAATAGCCTTCGATTTAATGATGGTTGGTGGTTCTTCAGTAAAACGTTTAAAAAGTTTCCCTATTTTTTCAGGATAGGTACTTCGGAGCAAGAGATGCCACCGAAATTTCCCTTCAATTTTCGAGAGAGGTGCCGGTGCGGGCCCGAGGATCTCCACCGATGTTTCTTCTACCTCTGGAGCCTGCGAAGCGGGTTCCCGGTCCGTCTGCCAAATTTCGAGTTGATCTCGCGCGGCATGGGCGGCCTCAATGACCGCTTGTTCGTCTTTCCCTCGGAGTAAAAGGATGGCGACATGCGCGAAGGGGGGATACCTTAACGCGCCCCGCGCGACGACTTCCTGCGCATAGAAGTCGAGATAATCATGCTTCTGTGCAGCCTCTATAGAGTAGTGCTCGGGCATATAGGTTTGGATGACGACCATCCCTTCAAGGTCTGCGCGTCCGGAGCGTCCTGCGACCTGTGTGAGTAGACTAAACGTCTGTTCGCTCGCTCGGAAATCCGGAAGATTCAGGGCAGTATCTGCCGCAATAACGCCAACAAGTGTAACATTCGGGAAGTCCAATCCCTTTGATACCATCTGTGTCCCTATCAGAATATCGATTTTCTGTCGTTCAAATTCTGCTAAAATCTGCCGATGTGCGTTTTTTCGGGTCGTTGAATCCGCGTCAAACCGTTTTACACGCGCGTTCGGATACGATTTGCGTACCTCTTGCTCAACTGCCTCTGTTCCTCCCCTAAAAAAACGAATGGCATCACTACTACACTGCGGACATACTTGTTGCGTCGGACGTTTGCTGCCACAATGGTGGCAGACAAGCCGCTGTGTTTCACGGTGATAGGTCAGCGAGATAGAGCAGTTGTCGCAGCGTTCGACATAGCCGCAGGTGCGGCAGAAGACATAAGTGGCATACCCGCGCCGGTTAAGAAATAGAATAATTTGCTCTCGCCGAACCAGCCGTTCCTCAATGGAGCTTCGGAGCAGCCCCGAGAAGATCGTACGGTTGCCCTTTTTCAACTCTTTTCGCATATCAACGATGTGAACATCCGGCATTTTTCTATTAAAAACACGGTCGGGCAGGTTTAGGAGCCGATAACTGCCGCTTCGGGTCCGATGAAAACTTTCAAGGGACGGGGTCGCGCTTCCAAGCAGAAGGGGGCAGTTTGCGAGTGAACTCCGTTTCTGCGCGACTTCCCGCGCATGGTAGCGGGGCGCAGTATCCGATTTATAGGAATCCGAATGCTCCTCATCTATAATGAGCATCCCAAGTTTTTGGACGGGGGCAAAGATAGCGGAGCGCGGGCCGATGACAATATCGGCTTCGCCTTTTTGAATGCGATGCCACTGGTCATAGCGTTCGCCATCACTTAATCGACTATGTAGCAACGCGACGCGCGCGCCAAATCGCCCCACAAATCGAGAGGCAGTCTGAGGGGTGAGCGAAATTTCGGGAACCAGTACAATCACCGATTTTCCATGCTCAAGAACGTCTGCCATCGCCTGCATGTAGACCTCAGTTTTCCCGCTCCCGGTTACGCCGTGGAGTAAAAAAGTCAGTGGGTATTCAGCATCGGGGTTAGAAACGCCTCCTACGGTGTGTGATGCTGCGGCAGTCGCGCGATCAGTATCATCGTGATGGCGTGCTTCCGTCAGTGCCTTTTGAATTTCGGCGAATGCTGTGGATTGCGCGGGATTCAAGCGGAGCGGTTGCGTCGGTGCGATAGATTCAGAACTTAGTGGATTCCGCACCGTTTGTGCCCGTGTGATCCGTATAAACCCGCGTCTTTCAAGGGGACTTAACAGCGAAGCACTGGCATTGACCCGCTTCACTAAATCTGCTGTCGCTAACGGCGCCCCTTCGTCGAGGAGGAGTTGTAGAATCTCCGCACGCTTGGTATCAGCTACATGGCGGCGATTCACCGGACGCTGCAGGGATGATGCTCCGGAGCCGCCCGTGTCTTTCTTGAGTTGAACAATTTCCGCCTCAATATCAACATCCGGTAAAGCTAATTGCGCGACGCTCGCTTCCTGCGTGGTGGCTTTCGGTTTATGGGTAACATTGGTCTCAACAACGCCTCTTTCGCGGAGTCTCCTCACTCTTGAACGGACATCTTGAGAGCTGAAACCCATTCGTCTGGCAAGCTGATTGAGAGAGAGTTCGCCCTCTGCTTCCAAAAGTGCGACGACCTCTTTTTGGACTTTTCCGAGCGATCCTGAAAATTCGGGCAGGAGTCGGACCCGTTCCCTTTTCTGAGTCCGCACGGCGGCTGGCACCGCACAATAAAGCGCGATACCCCACGAACAGACGTAGTAATCCGCCATCCATTTCGTAAGGGCGAGCATATCCGGTGAGAACATCGGTTTTTCATCAAGGCATTCGGAGACATTCTTGATGAGATTCGGAGCGAGGTCGGTTTCATTAACGCGTTCAACAACAATCCCTTCCTGCTTCGTTCTGCGAAACGGCACTAAGACGCGGACTCCAGGTTGCAAAACCGTGTCCAGCTGCGGCGGTACGCCGTAGGTAAATACCTGATCTACTGATAACGGAAAAGCAACATTTGCATAGCGCATATTTTTAAATATTGGGTTTTCGCTCCGTTTTGTCCCCCCTTCCCAGTAACGGGTGGGGACCCCTGTCCAAAACGGGTTTCCGATCAAGCTGATAGTGATAATTACTTTCCAGTTTATTTTGCAGGTCCAATTGGTTGTCGGCTCTCAGCAATTAGTCAAGAGGCTTCTGATGAGGTCAGACATTTTTTTCCTGATGGAAACCAACAACTATTCTCACTTCTATCCCTGTGCCAAAAATGCGAGTACCTTTTTTATGTCTTCCCACACATCGCGTTTGGCATTTGGGTTTCTGAGAAGGTATGCGGGATGATAGGTCGGCATAATAACCGGTGGCTTTTTATGTGGAAGGACGTGCAGCCCCGCGACATTGCACTCATGGAACTCACCGCGAAGTTTTGTAATGCCAACTTTTGTATCAAGCAACATCTTCGCGGCAAAACTACCGAGTGCCACAATCACCTTCGGTTGAATCAGTTCGATTTGGCGCATTAAGTATGGACTACAGGTTGCGACCTCGTCCGCTTCAGGATTTCTATTGCCGGGCGGGCGGCATTTAAGGACATTGGCGATATAGACATCCGCGCGCTTAAGTTTCATCCCGGACTCAATGATTTGCGTCAGCAATTGACCGGCTCGACCGACAAAAGGTTCCCCTTGCCGATCCTCGTCAGCTCCGGGTGCTTCACCGATGAACATAAGGTCCGCGTTCGTATTCCCGACCCCAAAAACGACACTATTCCGTGTCTCGTGTAACGGACATTTGGTGCAATTCCCAGCATCTGTTGCCAATGCGGGTAGGTCGAAATCCGCATAAGGCGACTGCTGTTCAGGTTCGTGTAGTTCTGTTTCTATGAAGCCGAGTTTAAGTTGCTCTTCCATGTATTCCCTCACACTTGCAACGAGTTCTATGTATTCTTTTCTGAAGTTGTCGGTATCCATTTTAATAGTTATAAGTTATAAGTTAAGAGGATTCTTGGAACAGTTTCGTCCCCTGAAAACTGACAACGATTTCCCCATTTAATTCCTGAGCTCGTAAATTAGAGACATGCCATCGAACCAAGTGACGTACAGGAAGAAGGCAATTAAAAGGACTACGGTAACCTGTTGAACAATCTCTTGTGCTTTTCGAGGTATAGGCTTTCCACGAATTTTCTCAAGGGCAAAGAAGAGCAACTGCCCGCCATCAGCAATGGGAATCGGTAACAGATTGACAATCGCGAGATTGATACTGATAAACCCGACAAAAAAGATGAGGCTGCTCAAACCGAGACGGCTGAATTTGCCCGTCATGTGAGTAATACCGACGGGACCGGCGAGGTATTTCGGTGATACCTCACCGCCAATCAACTGTTGCAGCGTTCTACCGATAGCGGTAAAAGTTAGCCATGTCGCTTCAACACCTTTCCCGAACCCAGTCAAAAGGTTGTATTCGGGCAAAGGTGCTGTTTCGGGTGCCAGTTGCATGCCGCTGATGGTGGCCTGCCACCCCAATCCGAGTATGATTGCTTCTGGGTCTACTTCTGAACTTTGCGTTTCGTTTGAAAGGGTTACTTGTTTCAGCTCCCCCTTCCGCATCAAGCCGATCTCAACCGGTTGGTCCGCCGCTGCCATAAGTTGCGAGTCAAGTGTCGTCTTACTTATGAAAGCACCGTTAAGCGTAAGCAGCATATCTCCATTCTGAATCCCTGCCTCTTCAGCGATGCTCTTCTCTTGGACCTCTGCTGCTATGACCTGCCATTCCACAGGCAGTTGAAGCGTGAAAACTTCATCACCTCGGCGAATGCCAAGCGTTAATGCTTCTCGATGGGCGTTAATGTTATTATAGAGTGCCTTATATTTCTCATCAATCCAGTCTCCTGATGGGCGCCACACCCCTGAACCAAAAAATGGGACACTATGGAGTCTCTCGCCGTTGATGCTCTCAATAATATCCCCGACTTGAATGCCGGCTTGTGCTGCGAGACTCCCTTTTTCAATATGACTCACGATTGTTGTGTGTCCACTACTCACCCGAATTACGCCGATATCCCCTCTAACACTCGGTATCGCATCCGGTTTGACAAAGAGGGTTTCGTGGACACCATCTCGCTGTACAACGAGTTCAAGTTCCTTGTTAGGACTTGTGAGAATTCGGGTGTGGAAGGTAGACCAATGACGGATTGAATCCCCATTGATTGAAACAAGTCTGTCGCCGGGCAGAATGCCTCCAGCAGCGCCAGGTCCATCGTCAGCGACCCACCCTACTTGAACCGCCTCCGACTTACCGAGCGGTCTGCCGGTAAAAGTACTGATGAGATTGGCAGACCCTCTGTCAAGTCCAATTGCAAAGACCGCCCCATAGACCAAAACACCAAACAAAAGATTAATAGCGGGCCCCGCGGCAACAACAAAAGCGCGGTTGCCGAGCGATGCGCTCGCAAATTCGCCAGGGGCACCCGTCTGCTCGCTCGGATTCTCACCTTCCATCTGGACATAGCCGCCAAATGGGAATACGGAGATTTTATATTCTGTCCCGCCTCGCTGAATCCCGACAATTTTTGGACCGAAACCGATGGAAAAAGTGTTTACTTTGATACCACACCGTTTCGCTGCATAAAAGTGGCCGAGTTCATGAATAAAAATAAGAAAACCGAGAGAAACAATTGCAAGAACCACCGTCCGGAAGTGCGGAAGGAAGGAGTTTATTAGCTCAATCAAGAATTCCATGTCTATTATCCTTTTTCGGGAATAGCCATCAGCCATCAGTAAAGACGTAAGTGTTATAGAACTCCTTTTTTGCTGACTGCTGAAAGCCGACTGCTGAAAGCCATTTTTGTGTAATTTTTTATGAGTGAACGTGCTGTTAATTTTGCCCACCGATCTGCTTCAAGGATATCGGTGAGTGTTGGCTCTGTAACGACTGTGTGCTTATCCATAACATGTCCGAGGATCGCGGGTATATCCATAAATCCGATGTCCGCGTTAAGAAACGCCTCGACAACCACTTCATCCGCGCTGCTGAGTACCACAGGGAGTGTGCCGCCAACGTCTGCGGCGGTGTACGCCAGCGAGAGACACGGAAACTTTTCAAAATCGACAGGTTCAAAGTGTAGTGTACGCGCCGCCTGTAGATCCAGCCGTGGCACCGGTGCGGAGAGTCTACGCGGATAAGTTAGAGCGTATTGAATCATAATACGCATATCCGTGGGACCTAACTGTGCGAGCGTGGAGCCGTCTGCCCATTCTACCATAGAATGAACGATACTTTCCGGGTGGACAACAATGTTAATTTTTGAGAGTTCTATATTAAACAACCATTTCGCTTCGATGACCTCCAGCCCTTTGTTCATCATCGTTGCGGAGTCAATCGTAATTTTTTGTCCCATCTTCCAATTCGGGTGCTGGAGCGCTTGTTCTGGCGTTACAGAATAGAGTTCTGCTTTCGGTATCTCTCGGAAGGGTCCCCCGGAAGCAGTAATCAGGAGTCGATGGATATCTGCCTGCGGGTCGCGCGTGCCCTCCAAACACTGGAAGATAGCACTCATTTCACCGTCTATCGGTATCAAGTTAACGCCATTTGCCTTAACCGCTGCGTTCACAAGCGGTCCCGCCATGACCATTACTTCTTTATTCACGAAAGCAATGTCTTTGCCCGCGTTGATCGCCGCCAATGTGGGTAACAAACCTGCGCTACCGCCCATGCCATCTAAGACTTGGGCGGCTTGCGGCATTGTCGCTACAGCTTGAAGCCCTTGGGTCCCAGCAAGCACTTGTGTCCCATTGATGTCCCGAATCCGCGCCCGGAGTATTCCTGCGGCGGTCGGTTCATTTACCGCCACCACCGCTGGACGATACCGCCGAATCTGTTGCTCAAGGGTATCAACGTCGCGGTTCGCTGCGAGACCGACGACTTTAAATTCATCGGCATGCGTTTCAACAACGCTGAGGGCGTTCTTCCCAATAGAACCCGTGCTACCGAGTATGGCGATATGCTTCATTAGTTGCCAGTTATAAGTTATAAGTTATAAGTTAAGAGCCACTTTTAAGAATCTACTCCAACTTGGCGCACCTCACGACCTGGTGAATTGTTAGGTCAAACCTCCTCACTGAAAACAGACAACTACCATGCCAAATGTCTTGTCAATTCCCAATAGTAGTAGAGGGCAGGCGTGCTAAAAATCAGGCTGTCACATCTATCAATAAATCCGCCGTGTCCTGGAATGACATCTCCTGAGTCCTTGACCCCAGCTGTCCGTTTCATCAGCGATGCACTGAGGTCCCCAAGTTGTCCGAGTAGGCTCAACAACAACCCCATAAAAGCAGCGTCCATCGAAGAGAAAGTGTCTTTCAGGAGAAGGACACCGAGTCCAAAGCCGATTAAAGTGCCGACAACCAATCCACCGATGGTCCCCTCCACTGTTTTGCGAGGACTGACGGGGGTGCCGAGTTTATGTTTACCGAAGGCTCTCCCGATGAGATACGCGCCGGTGTCGCTGCACCAAACCGTACCGCATAACAAGAAGATCAGGTGTCTGCCGACCGGTTCCGCGTTCCGCAGCAAAATGAGATGGTATCCTAATAGCCAACCGATTGTGAGGATACCGGTTAATTTCAGCGTGACGGCAATCAACTCACCGTCAACTTTCGCTCTAAAGATACTTTCAGCAAAAATATAGATGAATACGAAAGTAAAGAAACTAAACATGACTGCCGAAACAGGCAGAGACTTTGTCAAGACCGGTAAGAGATATGCTAACAAGCAGAACGCGCCCGTCAGGAATACTGTCATCACAGGATTCAATTTTTCAGTGAAATGTTGCGCCAGACGACAGTATTCAACTTGCATCATCAACATAGCGATTAATACAAGTAGCAGGTAGGGCCAATCGCCCCAATAGATAATTAGGACGACTAACGGCACCAGCACAACCGCACTCAGGACTCTCCGCCAAAACATAGGTTCTGTATCCCACTTAAATAGTTATCAGTTCGGTTTTTCTGATGAGGATTAAGAATTTAATCGGGTAATTTTTACCAATGCCCGGTGCGGTTCCATGAAGATTAATTTTTTAATTCGGTAATTTCTTGGCGAAGTCCGGTGCGGTTCCAAACCGCACCATAGGTGTCAATTTAGGGATATTTTGCGATATTTGGTGCGCCCCGATCATAGATGCCGCCCCTACGGGGAAACCTGGTTTTTGGCGGAGACACATTTCTACACAGATGCCGTTCCTACGGAACTCAAGAGAGGTTTGAAGTCATCAAGGGTTCCGCGGAGGAGCCGGTTCGGTTAGGAAACCGAACCTACCGGACCTGGGTACCCAAGCGGTTATTTTTTTTAAAATTGACACTTATGGTGCGGTTCCAAACCGAACCTACCGGGCCTGGGGGGCCAAAATTGGACTAAAAAACCGAACACGCTTGGTGTGAAGGTTTGCGTCAATCTTAATACTTACGGATCGTCGCGTTGAAAGCGGAACACACCGTTTTGCTTAGTGCCGATGTAGAAGGTCTGACTATCAAGGGCAAATGCTGTTGCCGTGTGCGGTAGTTCTGCAGTGATCCGCTTCCACGTGTTAGTCTGTTTATCGGCCTCATAAATACCACTATCACAGACACCGTAAACTATCACACCATCAGCCACAATCCGGTCCATAATCAGTCTATTGCCATCAACATCGGTGCCGACTTCCCAAGTTTCGCCATCGCGTGAATGCATAACCCCCATATCTGTTGAAACGTAGACAGTTGATCCTGCGAAACGTATCTCTTTGAAGTATCCAAACGGAAAAGCAAGGTTTTCGGTGACATCAGCCCAAGTGTCGCCATCATCAAGCGACAGGAAAAGTTCTCCCTCACGTTTCCCAGCATAGATTGTGTTCCCAGAAGCGGCAAGCGTGAAACCTTTTCCCTTAATAGGTGAAATCCCTTGTTGATCTTCCAATCCTGTATAGTGCCATGCGGTTTCGCCGCGTCGCCATCTGAACAGTTTATGTCTATATTCCATAAAGATGGTATCGTCAGAAACCGTAAACGTTCCATTCGTCCTCTGTTCTTCAATGCCTTGGTCGTGGATAGCTTTCCGCTGTTCCAGTACTTTATTAACATCCCCATTGTTCTTCCCGGTTTCTATGAGTTTTTTTTGCCATTGAACGTGTAAGGTGTCTTCCTCAAAATCCGGTACGCCTTCAACGGGTAGAAACACATTACTGTCATCAGAGAGGCGAAAGAGCTTGACACCTTCAAGTTCGCTTGTGCTTGCATAGAGGACACAGTTGGCTGTAGCGACTCTCAGCTCCAGTAGTTCAAGAGAAATATTTTCTTTAGCATTTAAGCAGATAGTTTCCCAGGATTCGCCGCCATCCGCAGATTTTCGGATAGCCATAGGTGTTAGCGCATAGAGAACATTTTCGACAGTAACCAGACTTAGAACATTAGAATTCACCAGTCCTGCCGTAAAGGGTTGCCATGTGGCACCGCCATCCGTGGACCGCGCTATTCCATGGTCAAGGATTCTGTAAAAAGTGTTTTCGTCCAAGGCGGCCGTATGAAACGCTCCAAAAGATATGCTAAACATATCTGAATCAGGCATCGGGTCCATCCATGTCTCACCGCCATCATGAGAAAGTAGGACACCACTGGCACCAACCAGCATAAGTGCGTCTCCAATTGGAACGACCCCAACTGCAACTGCTAACTTGAATGGGTACTGGTCATTATCCGGTGTAATATCTATCCAAAGGTCGCCGAGGTCGGTTGAATAGAAAACTGCGGCAAACGGACCATGCGGACCCCGCGGCGGGCTTGCGATTGTTCCGACGTAGAGCCTATCTTCAGCGACTGCCAACGACATGATGCCGTGTGGTGTCGGCACTGGTAATTTTTCCCAGTCTTCAGTAAGCCGGAAGAGCCCATGACTTGTGCCGACAAATAAAGAGTTGTCAACAGCAAGAGCGTCCCATATACGAAACTTGGGAGCACCCGCCTCTGGCACGTTATCGGCTGGCAAATCCTTTCCTATCGGTTCCCACTGGTTCCCGACATCCTCAGAACGAAACACTTCCGTTTGGAGAACGAGATACATCGCCGTATCCGTGATAGTCAAGGCAACCGCACGTCCTTCAGGTCGCTTGCCGAGACTATTCCAGGTCTTACCATCATCAATTGAGACCAAGAGTTCACTGTCGGTGAGGAGATAGAGGATGTCCTCGCGTTCCGCCATGACCGGATTGAACTCCCGATTTGGACCGCTGGCACTAACAAATGTCCATGTATCCTGCTTGGCTGAGAGTCGATAGAGTCCTGTTCTCGCAATTGCGTAGAGGGTCCGATCGGATGCGAGAAAGAGTCCGGCATGTGAAACACCGCCGGGTCCTTTTGTCTGCACCCATTCTGCTTTCGCGACTGGGATGCCCGTATCCTCCGCTTGCGCAGCTGCGAGAAGTAGCGGTTCCGATTGGAATCCGGCACTCCTATTTTTACCGTCTGTATCAGATATTCCGAATTGGGTGCGTGTGTCGGACTTGCGTGCTGACACTTGAATAATTGGCGTGTCAACGAGTTGTATTGTCATCTCCGATGTCGCATCTAAATCGTAAGGCTGTTGGAAACGAGATAGCGCACGCGGTCCTGTCCCAATCATTAGGATAACCAAAAGGGTTGAAGCGAAAGAGAAACCCCACGGCAGCCACGGTTTGCTCACTGAAGGGGATGCCGGTTTGATGCGTGCAACCTCCTGCACGATATTCTCTGTTAGATGTGGAGAGAGTTGGAAGCTGCCGAAGACCTCTTGAATTAGAGATTCTTCTTTTTGTAGGCGTTGTCGGGCGCGGTGTAGCCGACTCCTAACTGTACCTGGCGATACACCCAGAAACTGGCTAATCTCCTCACCGGACATTTCTGCAAGGTAGTAGAGCGTTACGACGGTGCGTTCGCTCTCTGGCAATTTTTTCAGGAGGCGTTTGACGAGTTCGCGTCGCTGTTCAATCGCTGCTGTTTCGCAGCGGTCGGCCTCATATTGCGCGTAGCAGGCTTCTTCAAGTTCCTCCATAGACATGGCATCCAGGGACTTTGTCGGCACCCGTTTCTTGCGGAGCCATGAAACACAATGCCGAGTCGCAATCACGTAGAGCCAGCCGGGGAAATGCTCTGGACGTTTCAGGGTTGAGAGTCTCTTGTAAGCCTTCAGAAAAACATCCTGCGTGAGTTCCTCAGCGATATGGAAGTCACCGATCTTACGCCAAACGAGCGCGTGAACCGATTTCTGGTATTTATTGACGAGCGCGGTAAATGCGTCTTGATCGCCATCTAAGACGCGTTGAATGAGATCTACATCATTTGCCTTCATTTACATCTCCTCAGAGAAAATATAGGTTTCATAATATAGTGACGCTCGTCAAAGTCGAAATGTTGCATAAAGCGCGTATTATGCAAAGATTCATGAAAAAATGCGTAAGTTCTATTTGGAATGTAGTGTTGCCTGGTTATTATATTGACACGAGATTGGGGGTCAAGGAAACATTCGGGGGATGTAAATATTTTGTCAAAAACTTGAGTTGGAGGTCTCCAGCATCGGGGTTACAAACCCTCCTACAAGGAATGGATTCAAAAAGTTTTCGGAGACCTCTAAGAGTAAAGTAAACAGATGCAGATTGTTTTCCGCTCCAGCGAAGCCGTTTTTGCCGTTCACCCTCGGTTTATTAAACTGCTGGCAGATGCCAGCTCTAGATATCCATGGGAGCAACAAACTCACCATTGGATCCAAACTTGTGTGATTATGGACGTGTGCTAATCATCGTCCCAGTCTATGTTATAGAATGAAATGCCTTCTGCACGTGCCTCTCGGTATTTCTCGAGTCTATGTGATGGAGGATCCTCAACAAAAGCTCTAATCTGATGTAATGCTTCAAGCATAGCATAGAATTCATAAGCTGAAGCAGTATTAGAATCATCATAGAGAACATCGTATGCCTCAAAATAATAGATACGGCATTCCGCGTCTGTTCTTGGTAAATTTAGTTCCAATTTCTGTAAAAAGTTAACAATAATATCAACTTCGGGAATGTCGCCATGTTTGTCAATGAGGAAGGTACGCTTGCGTTTTATCCAAGCCTCGGGATCTTCTATTCTGAGATGATCCAAAAGATGGCGTTCATCTTGTTCTTCTACAACCTTTAACACTTCCTGGAGTTTTTCAAGTGAACGCTTATGGACTTCAGTCGGCAAAAGAAAATACATTGCTTCAGCACAGGCAACATTTTGTTTTGCTAACATAGGTGTTAAGGTGACAACTTTACCACTCTCTTTCGGATGCTGCCTCTCAAATTCCACAATATAACGAACCGATGGAATGTCGCCAAATTTTTGAAAGAGAAATGCGTGTGCATATTTATTAAATTCCTCCAATGTTTGCTGCTTGAAATCCCAGCGCGGCATCTCAAAGTTCATGAGTTCTTCAACTTCCGCGTCTGTTAGCCTGATCCAGTTCTCGTCTTTGAACTGTTCCCAATATTCCTCTTCGTCCAACCCAGGCTCATTGATAAAGGTGTCGCGAGTAGCGATAGGGGCGTTTTTGGTATCTTCTGTGTCTCCACAACCAAAGACAAGAAATAAACCGAGAGAGCAACTAAAATAAAAAAGTGAGCGGAGAGTGAAACTACTTTTCATGGTGCCTCCACTGATCTAAAAACGATGTTTGTTCCTTCTGCTATACGCTTCTCCAAAGTCTCAAGCGTTTTCCGCGTTTCCTCCATGGGCCAAAGGGCGTATTGCACTTTAAGAAATTCCATATATTCACCGGCATCTTTTACAGGTATCCCAAACTTCCTTTTTTCCTCGTATGCCACAAAGGTGTGGACTTCTGGAATATCCCCAAACTGTTTGATGAGTTGTGCCTCAAGATATTCAATATACAAAGCAGGGTCCGCTGTTTTGTACCAGTCTCGGGGCGGATAGGTACCATCAGCATTGTCAGTAGGTTCATCCTCCGGATAGATTCCTGCCCACGGATCATTCTGAGGAAACGAGAGATCAAACCCACTATCATCCCGCCAATCATACCCTTCACTTGTTGTGGTTGGCTCTGTCGCGTGGGAATGCGGGGCGGTATCATGCGGATGCGGATGGTCATGACTATGCCCGTGAGGCGCAGGAGAGGCAGTCTCATTTTCGTTTGTCTGGGCTGGAATCGGTTTCGGATCAGGCATTACCGTCTTATAGATTTTTATGGGTTCAAGAGGCTCCTTGGGCCTTAAAATCTGGAAACCTCCGATACCGATAACAACAAACGCTGCGAGGATCCAGTGCCAATTTCTTGTCAACATAATAGATGCCCCTTTTTTAAATTGTGACTTCCGTAGAAGGAAACCAGTTTAGAGAATAGAGGAAGGTAGAAACAAAATACTGAAAGAAACACTGTGTTTATCATCTTTCAACTCCTAATCTTCCGATGGATCTATGGATCAAAACGTAAAATTAACATTAGAAGACATTATATTAGTTGAATTGCGTGTTCGCTTTCATCAGTGTGTTTTTAAATCGTTATAATGTCTATTGAAATTTGCTTGGTTTGTACACTTACAGGAAACCCAATTTAACAAAATTATGCTACGAAGGCGACTGAAAAAATAACTACGACGAACGATATAAAATAACGAGTGTGAACACAGCACAACGGTTGTAGCCTATAGCCCTTACTACTGAAATGTGAAATAGAATAGATAGAAAGTGAACAACGGAACCCATTACTAACATCCAGAGATTTGGCTTACACTTCACTAATAACTTAAGCAAGAACTATGCCAATCGGTGAAAACGTTCTTATCATTGCCCTGTTATGCTTTGTCCGTCAAGGCGGCACGCGGGATCCAAGCTGTACGCGGTGTGATGCGATCGCTTAAAGTTGTTTTTCGTCGAGTGTTTCAAAATGAAACAAATTTGAGAGCGATATAGGTGGCGAAGCCTTTGATAAAGCGGGTTACAGCGTGTTGTGTTTCAATATGAAACACTGTTTCATTTTGAAACAACATTTTTAGGGTGGCAGGTTATATTTCTTTATTTTCCGATAAAGCGTGGTTCTGCCGATGCCCAATGCCTGTGCCGCATCAGAGGTATTATTGTCGGTCACTTTCAGCGCGTGGACGATGGCTCTTCGTTCTACTTCGTCAAGCGGAAGAATAACGGATTTTTTTTTCACAAGTTTCCACGCGATATAGGATGTGGAGCGGGGTTACAAATCCCGCCTGCATACGGGTTTGCGTAAGTCCTGTTTGTCTCTTCGTCAGAGGTAATGATGTATAGTCTGTTATTTGCCCTGTAGCGGAGTGCTAAGGATGTGTTAGTTGGAAAGAAGAGCAGCAAAAGGTCAGCAAACTGCAAATGTGGAGCAATTTGCTGGGCGCCTGGGCCGCAAGTACGGATTGTTAAAAATGTCTCTCTAAGCGGAGGTATTGTCTTAACGTCGAGAATGAGAGTTTCTCCGTCCCAGTGGGGTGCTTCAGTGAGTTTTAAGGGTTTTGGAGACATGGTTTGTCATATTGGAAATAGGAAACGTAGTAACGATACAGCATAACTACGTTTCCGTATTGAATTTCTGTCAGTATTAATGCCTGATTAGGCCGTATACTGACGTGTAAGTAGAGGTCTTAAACGAGTTAACGACACGCCCTTGCAGACATAGGTTTG
The DNA here is from genome assembly GCA_009843785.1 of Candidatus Poribacteria bacterium. Taxonomy (GTDB): domain Bacteria; phylum Poribacteria; class WGA-4E; order WGA-4E; family WGA-3G; genus WGA-3G. The sequence continues at coordinate 23,328 of VYCT01000122.1, forward strand.
TTGATCACTGTAAGGCCGCTATTGAAAACAATGGTGGTCCCATGATTTGTGTGCTGAGGATGACATACTATCTCCTGACCGGCATCGAAGCAAAAGTCCCAGTCAGGTGGATGATTGCTGTCGGTTACTGACATGCTTCGCCATTCACTATAACTCCCAATAACGTCTCCATTAGGGCAGGTCAGCTTAATTAGGACCCGATAAAAAATTGTCTTATTAGGGGTTGAATAGGCAGTGTTAGTGATAACCAGTAAAGGTATTACAATAGCAAATACGAGGAGGAGGACAGAAAAGCCCCCCAATATTTTTTTCAACATTTGTTCTCCTTATGAGATAAATGGTGAACGGTAAAATGAAACGCGCCGCATGTAGACAGTCCGCATGCGATTTTTTGCTTCTTTTACCTTTTCACCCTTAGTAAATGTGCTGGCATAAGCCAGCGTCTGAGATAGGTCCACTCACTTTTAGAGAGCAGAATCAACCCATCTGCACAGTAAAAAGCTTTGCGAGTTTTAGTTATCGTTATCATCATCCTGTTTATTCTCGTTCTGTTCTTGAAGCTGCTGAAGATGTAAAAGTGCAGCGTCCATTTCCTGGCGCTCCGCATCTGTGACTTTTTCTCCCAGCAAATATTTTCGGACGAGATTCAGATAAGTATGAACCTCTGGGATGTCTCCGTATTTCTCCACGTATAATAATCGCTGGGACTCTATGAATCCCTCAGGATCCTTCCTCATCCATGCTTCGAGTTCATTTTTTGGTTCGTCTTGTGGTGGTATATACAACTCGGGAGGCAGTGAACTGATAAATCTCAGTGCTTTTAGGTTTTCTGTATTTGGGAAAAGGCGGTACATGGCTTCAGACCAAGCGATGGCTTGCTCAAGTGTGATATTATCCTTGGGTTTTAGATCAAATGCTATAATGTAGCGGACCTCAGGAATATCTCCAAATTGCTTAAGAAGTTGCGCAAAATAATATTTGTTGTATAACTCGGGATCTTCTGTTTCGGGCCAATCTGGCGGCGGGTTTAGTGCTAACAGTTCAGCAACGTCCGCATCTGTGAGTTCCCACGATTCACCTGTGGCTCCAGCGGGCCATTTGAATTCGGATACAAGGATCCCTGTTGGATTGATGGGGTCGTCTTCTCTGTCGCCACACCCCGAAAAAGAGAGTAAACCGACGAGAGCTGCAAGTATAAAAAGAACGCAGCCACCGAAAAATTTGCGAGTGTTCATGGGGACTCCTTTATTCAGAGTTCATTGTTGCGCCTAATGCTTTTATTTCTTGGAAGTCTTCGATCGCCTTTTTATTTTTTTCACTCGGGAAGAGATAATAATTTGCCTCAAGATGGGCTTCAAGTTCACCAATAGTTTGCGGTACACCTTTTGCAGCGTTTAACTCGTATTCGCCAACAGTATGAACTTCTGGAATGTCCCCAAATTGCTTTAGAAGTTGGGCGTAAAAGTATTCGGCGTATAACACAGGATCTTCCGTTTTGTACCAGTCTCGGGGTGGATATGTATCATCAGCGGTGTCAGTAGTTTCACTTTCTGGATGGATTTCTTTCCACGGATCGCTCTTTGGAGGTGCAACATCAAACGCGTCATCGTCTCGCCAATCGTATTCACGATTGTGGATGTTCGTTTCCTCCGTGTGGAAGTGCGGCACAGTCTCATGAGAATGCCCGTGACTGTGGTCGTGGTTGCGGTCATGACTGTGCGATGTAGTGATGCCCGTTTCTTCCTTACCAGTTTCCTTTGTTGCTCTCGTTTTCGGGTCTGGTGTTACCACCTTGTAGGTTTTTATCGGTTCTTGAGTTTCAGCTTTTGACTTTAAAAAGAGGACAATTCCGCTGATACAGAGAACAACAATTGCAGTAGATGCCCAGTACCACTTTCGTTTGAACATCCGAGTATCTCCTATATTAAAGATGCTAACCTAAAAGTCTGACAAAACAGAGGCATTTTATGCTACAATTAGGTTAGTGCTGTCATAGATGGGTTATGGCAGTGCCGCGCCGATAGGTGTCACTACCACCCTCGGCGCACCCCTGAAAAATATCGGAGACTGCCACATACAAAAACTATTTCATCACATTAGTCATAAAATAGCCAATAACTATTTCTCTAACGATTCACTCCTTCTAAAGGATTACGCCAGTTTGAAAAAAGTATTAGAAGGCAAAGCGGACGCACATTCTCAGGTCTATGCCGTGGGTATCAAAGAACGCTAAGACTTCTTTGAGCATGGTGATAACGAGCGACGGTTTATCTGTGTTGCCACGTCCCTGTTTACTGACGAGACGCATATCTAATGGAAGCACGCGATCCCTACACTTCAGGGTGATGCCTAAGACATTCTGGCACTAGATCAGGGCATTGTGTTCTTTCGAGTAGTATTTTGAACAATAAGCCATCGTCCCTGCGTCCCGGGGGAGATTGCTATCGTTCACACTGAGGGTAATACAGCGTTTCAACGACTTGCTGCTTTATCCACCGAAAGTGAAAAGACAGAAAGTCTTGAAAAAAGAGCGTAGATCTGATAAGCTTATGATGCATGAGGTACCCTTCTAAGTGTTCACTGAAATTCGGTTCTATGAACGATTAGGATGCCATTTCATGCGCTAAAAATCAAGAAACTTTTTCAAAACAATCGCATTTTCACCTTGCTATACCTACAATCTCTTGATGACTACTGCCTCCTTGATACATTTGATAAATATCAGTTTTTACTATAATTGAAAATAGCACACCATCCCCGGAGGTTCCATAGTGCAAACTGAAGGAAACTCATTACTAACATCAAGGGATTTGGCTTACACTTCAATAACTTAAGTTAAGCAAGAACCGTGCCAATCGGTGGAAACGTGATATCTATCCCTATTATACCTTCGCCTGTCAAGGCGGTCTGTGGGATCCAGGCTGTCCGCGATGTGATTGGGTTGCTTAAAGTTGTTTTTTCCCGAGTGTTCCAAAATGGAACACATTTGGGAACGGTTTGGCTTGCGAAACCTTTGATAAAGCGGGTTACAGCGTGTTGTGTTTCAATATGAAACACTGTTTCATTTTGAAACACAACACTTTTAGGAGGGCAGGTTATATTTCTTCATTTTCCGATAAAGTGTGGTTCTGCCGATGCCCAATGCCTCTGCCGCATCAGAGGTATTATTGCTCGTCACCTTGAGTGCATGGACGATGACTCGGCGTTCTACTTCGTCAAGCGGAAGAATAGTAGTGGCATCCGTCGGGCCACTTGTAGCCTGTTGTGAACCCCCTCGCGTCTGATGTAAAAGGAGGCTTTGGGGTTGCAGTAGGTCGGTTGTCTCGTATAAAACTGCCCTCTCAATGACGTTTTCCAGTTCGCGCACGTTGCCGGGAAAGTCATGCTGTATTAACATTTGTAAGGCATCAGTAGAAATGTCGCGAATGGGGTTTTCGGCGGCCGCGGCATATTTTTTTAGGAAATGATCTGCCAAGATTGGAATATCCCCGCGCCGATCTCTCAGAGGCGGAACCGTGATAGGGAATGCCGCGAGGCGATGGTACAAATCCTCACGGAAATATCCGTCTCTGATAGCATCTTCTAAATCCTGATTCGTAGCAGCCAGAACCCGGATGTCAGTGGCGATGGTGCTTGTGCCGCCGAGTCTCTGAAATTCTCGTTCTTGTAGGACGCGCAGCAGCTTCATCTGAAAAATGAGTGGCATATCCCCAATTTCATCAAAAAAAAGTGTCCCGGTGTCCGCTTGTTCAAAGTATCCGATCCGCCGCTCGCTTGCCCCGGTGAAAGCCCCGGGTTCATTGCCAAACAACTGACTTTCAATCAAGTCGGTTGGTATTGCAGCACAATTGATGGCAACGAAGGGTCTTGCTTTTCGCTGGCTGTTATCGTGTATTGCTTTTGCGATAAGTTCTTTGCCGGTCCCGGTTTCGCCTTGAATCAGGACGCTAATATCTCCTGCTGCCGCCGTTTGAATCTGGGTGAACAGGTGCTGCATTTTTTCGGTTTTGCCGATAATTTCGCCAAAAGCGTGGTTTATTTCAAGTTCGTTCTGTAATGCCATAATACCCCTTTCATGAAAATTAGCGTGAGTTCGAGAGAACCGTACCTCCTTTATTCACAGGGTGTTCCACTTGCCCGTAGTAACTGACTCATCTGAAATTTATGCCCGTCCACCAAAATCGTCGGAGACGCTTTAATCCCTAAATCCGCGGCACGCGCAATATTTTCCCGGAAAAGCTGCTCTGCTCCCGAAGTATCAAACAACGCTTGAACCTTTGCCACGTCGATACCGAGTTTCTGCGCGCACGCCTCCCAACTCTTGTCTAATTTTTTACCACGGCACAGAATATAGTCGAGATACCGGTCGGGATATTCCTGTGCGATCAGGAGCTGCCGGATATCCTCTGCAACTTCGGGATAGCCGCGGAGGCTTATAAACGGCGTTATATCTTGTGTGGAAGGCACCTCTTTCTCTTGCGCGATAAACTGCAGTTTGAAATCAATCGCGTCGCCAAACTTCTTGAGGATCGGAATCAGTTTTTCCTCTGCCTGAACCGCATAAGGGCAATGACTCATTACAAACAACTCCAATGTCGGCTTCCCCATCCGTGCGATGCGGGATGCTAAGAGTTCTTCTAAGTTCATCGGTGCGCGGCTATGGTCAACATCCTTGGTATGCAGTGCTACCACATCAGCGAAACCGGGCGAGTGCTTTGGGTCGTGGCATTGCAAACAGAGGGATGTATCCGCACCGCTGCGGATATTACTCTTTTTCGGGTTGCCGACGTGCTGCTTGCCGGGACCGTGGCAGGTTTCGCATTGCACCCCTTTGAGTGTTGAATCCGAGTCGCCGATCTGAAATCCTGTCTGATATCCAAACCCAGTCGTATGGCAGGAGACACACCGTGCGTCAAAGTACCGCTCCTTTTTCAGCAGGGTTTCGTAAGCGAAGGCGTGGCGCGTCGCAGCCCACTGCGGATATTCCTGCTCATGGCAGTGCTGACACGCTGCTGCCGAGGCATATCCGTTTTCCTGCTGCTGTTCTAAAAGCTGCTTAGCAAAAAGCCGTGAATCCTGTAATGGGGTTTCAGATGCGAACTCTCGATAGAAATCCGTGAGCAGTTGGCGGACAGATTCAGATTCACCGACTTCGGCTGTCAACGCTAATTCCGTTGCATAGTGGCGTGCCAACTCCCGGTTTGAATCCATCCAAAGTGCTAACACGCCCAACGTTTTGCCTTCAGATGGACAACCGACGTATATCGGTCCATCTTTACTTACCGTTGCCGAAATCTCGTCTGGAGAAATCACAACGTCAATATGTTTAGGGTTCTTAGGATCTCCTAAAGCCACAACAACATCTGACTGCGCTGCCACTTCTTCGTCCACTTCACCTACAACAAAAGCGACGTTGTGTTGTCCAATTTGTTCAACGACGAACGGCTGTTTGAAATCGTTATGTCCCGCATCGGGTGCCAAGAACGGAAAAGTTGCAGCAGCGTGCTGCCGCTTCAGATAGGTGTCAGCATAAGAAAGATCCGACTCACTGAGTGCCACTGCTGAATACCGCATCGCTGCCAACGCCTTTATATTCGTTTCGCAGCGGCGTGCATCTATCTCCGCATCGCCATCAAAAATGTTTCCAGCATCTACCAAAATCGTCTGGATCCCACGCTTCCGAAACTGATCTATAGCATAAGCCCGTCTCGGCAATCCGCCGGATTGCTCTTGATAACATCCACACGGCTCCAGATGGCTTCGCGTGCTACCCGTATACAAGATTACCACAGAAGGCGGTTCGCCGCTTTCAAATCCAGACAGGACCGTCTCCAACCGATCCCCGACAACTGGACGCGCCTGCTGTTTTACTGCTTGTATCTGTTTAATCCTTTGAGACTCTGCCCATTGTGAATAAAGGGGTGGTAATGTCACCGCCAGCGTCAAAACTATTAGAACTAAAATTGCACGTTTCATAAAAAATAAAATCAAAATGTTTTGATTCGTAATCCTTTCGTGTGAGAATAGTTGTCAGTTGTCAGTTGTCGGTTGTCAGAGGGAATAGTTATCGGTTATCGGTTGTCAGTTATCGGTTAAAGAGGGTTAAGATATTCCTAAGGTCTCTTTCTGAAAACTGAAAGGTTTGTCGCAGAAAAACCGAACCGATAACTGATAACTATTAAAATAGCTGCATTAGTTTCAAGTAAAACGGTCCTTGGCATAGAATCGTCAGGATTGCGCCGAAAGAGATGACCGGTGCGAAGCGGATAGGCGGTTGAATCCTTATCTGGTTCTCAAATTCTGCAAGTGCACCTGATGCTGCAAGGTCTTGCAAGTGCTTGATCTCCTCGGCATCAAGCCCGGCAGGATTCGGTGAAATGACAATGTTGTCGTCCTGACCACTTGAAAACGCAACCTGTTTTTTCTCATAACGGACACTGCCGTCCGGCTGCGGCACCCGAACAATCTGCTCCGCTGGAATCATACCGACCCGCAGCCCCTTCACATCAACAACATTATCTAACACTATACTCGCTAAGCCGAGGACCAACTGCTTAGCGAGAACAAAAACAACGAGATACAATCCTAAGAAAAAAGCGAAACCCGAAAGAAATGCTTGCACAGATAGTGCCGACCGAACCGAGAGCCACACACATGCAAAACCGACAATCGCATAATAAACAGGCGTTTTCGGAACTGGTGATAGCAGTTTCTGTATCAAAGTGAACACCACCAAGAGTAAAATAAGATGCACAAATCGGTCAGGTTGCCAATCCAGCAGCTCCAACACGGATGTCAGTGCTGTCGCGATACCGATGAAGAAAAGCAAACTGAAAAGTTTTTCAAGGAGTGTTGGTCCTTTAAAATTTGACATCACGAAACCACGAAGAAGTGCCAACTTATTCGGCATCAATGCGAACTTGAAAAGTAGGTACCCCAGTACTACTACTGAATACGGAATGATAATATTCAGCACGAGGATCAAGGGCGGGAAACTCAAACTACCGCTCAAGTTTTTAAAAAGCGATAGCGGGAAAATCAGACACAGTCCCCAAAAGAGTTTGGAATCTCCCGGTGAGAAAATACCGAACCAATAGAACGCAAAGGCGGTGAGTCCGCCCCCAAAGAAAAGTGCTAAGATATAGAGAGGCGTTGTCGGGTTTCCAAGATACCATGACATCAATTGGCTCAGCACCCCCGCATAAAGGAGCCCTAACGAACAAACGTTGCGGATCTTCTGCGTCTTCAGATCCGTCCAACTCGCATAACCGCAAAAGACAAGAGCTAAAAATATAAGAAAAGTCTCGTAGTATGACATCAGTGTATTCTCAATCGCTTAAGAGCAGCGTATCATTTCCGTAAGTAGTCGAGGTTTCTCAATCTCGCCAGCAAGTGATACCAAATCTAATTGAGGATCCATCTTAAAATGCCACCATTTTTGAATCATGCC
>VYCT01000209.1 GCA_009843785.1 Candidatus Poribacteria bacterium
TAACTACACATTTCTTGAAAACCGCTAATGCTATATCATCATTTAGAAATGGTATGAGTTGAGACCTTTGAACTTTTGGACAGTTAGTGCTGCTGTCCGAGGTGAATACTTCGATGATTTTGGTAGTACGATTAACTATAAAATAGCGACGAACTATGGCATTACCGATACGTTCAAAGAATTGCTTACGCTTGATCCGATTGTTGACCTCAGAGTACGGGGCAGTTATAGCACCGGTTTCAGAGCACCGACACCGGGGCAGCAGAACGCCTTTAACGTCACAACGGAATTCGGTGAAAACAATACCTTAGTCAATAAAGGGACGATTCCTTCTACGCATGCTGCTGCAGGTTTGGTAGGTGGTAAGGCACTTGAACCGGAAAAGTCAAAGAATTTCACGGTTGGAACGGTTGTCAGCCACGCCGTTGCGAGTGTTACCTTTGACTATTTCAACATTAAGGTGGAGGATCGGTTAGCTCCGTCGAAAGACTTCCAGCGAGGCGCGGATATTAGTGAAGCACAAATTCAGCAGCTCGTGGCTGAAGGTATTACGAGCGCGGGGAATTTACAGGAATTCCGATTTTTTACCAATGAATTTGAAACAAGCACTCAGGGTATTGACGTGATTCTTACGGCACCCATATTAGATGGGGCACTGAGCCTCGCTTATAACTACACGGGAACCACGGTAACCAAACGCAATCCTGATATCCTTGACGACACACGCGTTCGGCTATTAGAGGAAGGGGTGCCTCGCCATCGTGGCAATGTAACGCTGACACAAGGCATCGGTGATAGTTTGGGAGTATTGGGACGGGTTAATTACTACGGTCCATGGTACGAGAATGCTGTTGGGGCACAAACCTACAGTGATGCGTTTTTAGTGGATCTTGAAGTGAGTTATGCACTCGTCGAAAACTTAGGCATTACGATTGGTGTGAATAATGTCCTCAATGTTGAACCGGATAATATTACTTCGGCAGAGGGACCTGACGTGCCCTTTGATATTGAAGAGTTTCCTGCCAGAATCGTTGGCAGACCTTTCGGTGAGTATAGCCCTTATGGGTTTGGCGGTGCGTTCTGGTACACCAAAGTTGGTTATCGTTTTTAGGAACCGTGTCGTTCGGCATTTGCGTAAGGAAGCGGTTTCCAGCTGCTGCCTAACATGAAAAGGGTCTTTATGTTATTTCAACAGAATACGACAACGCTCAGATATATAGCTATTTTCGGAGTTCTTGCCTCATTTCTTGTAAGTTGCAATCGCATTCAAGGAGTTGTTACCCCGGATGGAACGGCGATCTCTGATGGCGCGTCTACAGTCAAAATCGGTTTTATTTATAGTCCGCCTGACCCTGGAACAACTCGGAATGGGGCTGAATTGGCGGTTGCTCTCGCAAATGAGGCGGGAGGCATCAACGGTCTACCCATAGAACTTCTCATTAGAGACGATAAGCAAGATGCGTTAGGCAGTGTTCAACACGCAGAGGCGTTGATTGCTGCAGGTGTATTAGCAATTGTAGGGCCTGACTACAGCACGGTGGCTGTGGAAGTCGGAGCGGTTGTCCAGCGATACGGCATACCTATGGTGACAACTTACCCAACGAACCCAGATGTTACTCAAAACGGGAACTTTTCATTTATGGGTGCCTATATTGATCCGTATCAGGCAAGGATCATGGCAGATTTCGCCATACAAGAATTGGGAGCAATAACAGCCGCTGTCCTCACGGAAACAGGGAGCCCGTATTCGGAGGGACTATCAACCGCTTTTATTGAAGACTTTACCGCCCGGGGTGGCACGATTGCTGTCCACCCGTTTTATGAAACAGGGACCACAGATTTCACCGAACAGTTGCTCGCTATTGCTGCTGTTGAACCAACCGTTGATATTGTTTTTTTACCAGGTTTAGGCTCCGAATTTCCATTGGCGGTTAAGCAGGCAAGGTCTGACGATATCGGTATCTCCGCTACTTTTCTCGGTGGTGATGGCTGGGATCGACCAGATTTAGTTGAGATCGGTGGGATAGCACTTGAAGGTAGTTTCTTTGCGAACCATTTCTCACCGGACGGGCAGTTAACCGAAGATGTACGTCAATTCGTTAACGCCTATACCGAAAAATACGGCATCGCACCGGACGGCCCCGCAGCACTCGGATACGACGCTGCTACCATCGTAATTGAGGCGATGCACAGAACAACTGACCTAACCCCCGCGGCTATCCGAGATCAAATTGAGGCGACTCAGGACTACAGGGGCGCAACAACGTTATCCCATTTTGATGAGAATCGACATGCAATCAAGAGTTTAGTCATTAATACTGTCAGAGATGGAAACATACAGTTCCATCAATTTGTTGAACCATAATACTTAGCAATTATGTGACGCGAAGGCACTATGTCTCGCAGATTTCTCGAAAGTGAGGTAAATTATAATGAGCAATCAGAACAGAGATGCAGAATATACAATGGGGCGTAGTGAGGAAGAAACACAACGCTTAATCGAGCAGTCGCAGCTTTATGACGATGTAACACGCCGCTTTTTTCTTAGAAGCGGTATCGCGAAAGGCATGAAAGTACTTGATGTCGGTAGTGGCGCAGGTGATGTCGCACTCACCCTCGCTGAATTTGTGGGGCCCGAAGGAAACGTCGTCGGTGTGGATGTCAACCCTGATGTCCTCAAAACCGCACAAGAACGAGCCGAGGCAGCAGGCTTTACGAACATGGAATTCATTGCCGGTGATGTCCGAACGCTTGAACTTCCAGATGACTTTGATGCCATCGTCGGTAGACTTGTCCTGCTGTATATGGCGGATCCAGCAGATGCGCTGAGGCATTTGGCAACACGCCTACGGCCTGGTGGAATTGTCGCCTTTCAGGATACCGAACTCGCGCTCTACCGGGAGGTTATACATCCGGATACACCTTTGATAAACCAGTTGGTTGAATGGGGGCTCACAGTGTTTGAACGTTCAGGGGCGCATCTCAACATGGGTATGGAACTCTACCGAGTATTCGTTGATGCCGGTCTGCCGGAGCCTACCTTACACTTTGAGGCTCCCATGGGCGGTCCTGAGGGCTGGCCTGGGTTTGAGTATCTCGCCAACAGCTTTCGGAGCCTCGTTCCGCTCATGGAGGCGTATGGCATTGCGACAAGTGAAGAGATAGATATCGACACACTCGCAGATCGGATTCAAGCGGAAGTCACAACCTCAAAACGACCGCTCCTGTTGCCACCGCACATCACAGCGTATGCAACCCTAAAGGCATAAATAGTTTCAGGTATGGCGAAAAATCATCAAGAGCGTTTGCAGACCTCAAATAGCGATGCTACCTATACGTTAGGACGGACCTCGCACGAAACAACACGCCTCATTGAGCAATCAAGAATCTATGGTGCGTCAACGCACCGGCTTTGCAAACGAGCCGGTATTACAGTCGGAATGCGTGTACTTGAAATCGGTAGCGGTGCGGGTGATGTTGCACTTACGCTTGCCGAACTTGTTGGACCGACAGGTAAGGTCGTTGGTGTGGATGTCAACGCAGAAATTCTTGACACCGCGCGCCAACGCGCAACCCATGCGGGTATACAGAACGTGGAGTTCATCGCAAGTGACGCGCGCGACCTTGTGTTTTCAGACAAATTTGACGCAATCGTTGGACGGTTCGTGTTGATGTATATGGCGGATCCAAGAGCGGCATTCGCTACGCTGATACGGCACTTAAAACCGGGCGGGATCGCCGCATTTCAAGAACCAGAATACACGCTCTATCCTGCCTTCTTACATCCAGATACGCCGCTTATGAATCAGCTGATCACATGGATTTTGGATGTGTTTAAGCATTCTGGAGCGCGCCTCGACATGGGGATTGGGCTTTATCAGGCTTTTGTAGATGCAGGCTTACCGCCACCAGCGATGCACCTTGAGTCTCCGATCGGCGCTGCCAAAACGTGGGCAGGTTACCGATACATGGCGACGATCTTTCAGAGTCTGCTGCCACTCCTCGAAAAGTATGAACTTGCCACTGCGGAACAGGTTGATGTCGATACATTAGCCACACGCATTCGGCAAGAGGTCATCACATCAAAACGTCCGTTCTTCTTACCTTTGCATGTGACAGCACACGCAACGCTCCCAACCTAAATTTGCTTGTTTGCTGAGGGCACCGCTTGCGGAAAAACCAGTCGCGACACGCGTTGACTACTCATAGAGAATGATGGCTGGCTGCTAACTGCCGACAACTGAAAACTGAAAACTAATAACGATAAAAAATGTGATTTTAGGTTGATATGCGAATCGATATGTGCTATAATTATATATACTATTTTTAACGCATAGAATTCCATCTGATAGCCATAGTGCTTACGGTACTTATGCGATGAGATGGGGTTTACGCAATTAATCTCTGTTCCCTGCTTT
>VYCT01000251.1 GCA_009843785.1 Candidatus Poribacteria bacterium
CTAAACTCGCAGTTAACCTCATCCTATGAAAAATCTTAAAACTAAATGGCCCTGCCTGTGAACCTATAAGTGGTTCTCAGAAATTCTGAAAAATATTTTTCTTGACATATTTTACGACAATTTGTTACAATAAATTCAAGCAATGTTGGTAGCGCATTAGTTTTCGAGGGCGTGCCACTTTTTTCGTCTTTTTTCAAACGCGACGAACTATTTGAAACGCGATGAACCATCTGAACGTTATATCGTGTAGCCTGCTAAATAAGGATACTTATAGGCGAAGGAGCAGATTATAATGGCGCGCCAAACACCTAACGATTTATCTGCTGTCGAAGACACCTACCTTGCAACGCAAGCGAAAGCAGGCAATGATGCCGCGTTTAGGCAATTGTTCGACAAGCATTACAAATGGGTTTACAATAAAGCCTACCGAATGCTTGGAAATTACCAGGATACGGAAGAGGTCGCCTCAGACGTATTCATTAAGGTTTGGCAAAAGCTAAACAAAAACAAATGGGACGCAGAAAAAGGTAGTTTTCAAGCATGGTTAAATATGGTGGCTCGAAATACCATCATCGATGCAATACGAAAGCGGAATCGGATTCGGGAACATCCGCTCAGCGGTTCACCTGACGAAGATGAACAGCCGTTGAGTAAATATGAGGATCCGTACTCAGGACCTGAACAAGAATTAGAAGCCGTAGAAGCGCAACAGATTTTGGAGAGTGCCCTCGAACAGGTCACGAAATCCAATCATCGGATTGCGTGGATGTTGCGGCATTTAGAAGGTTACAGTATTGCAGAGATCGCCCGTATTCTTAACCGAAAAGAAGGGACTGTAAAGATCTGGATTTTTCGGTGTACAGAAGAATTGCGGAAAATTCTGGTTGCTAAAGGCATCCAGTGGATTTATTAATTTGGAGGACGAACTAATGCGCTTCTGGAAGAAATGGCGGAAGGCTGGGATCTCAGTAGACGACCTTAAGAAGGCAGAGATGCTGGAAGCTTACACGCGCTGGCTGAAAAACGAAAAGTTATCGCGTAAGCAGAAAAGTCTTTTGAAGGAAATCAACACTTTCCCGGAACTTCAGCCGTTAAAACAATTAATCGATTTTTCACACTATCGCTTCGAGGAAAGAGAGAACGTTGTGTTACCGCCGGGCAGTCAACAGCGCGCTCGCGAACGGGTCATGGCCGAAATTCGGGGCGACGCACCGGAAACCGACGGGCTGCAACCGCAACTCGGTTATAGTCCACAAGGTATGGGGAACGAAACCACCGAAATTATGCAGGTAGACGCGGCTTTACCGAACGCGGACGCACTCCAACAGTGGGACACTGAACAGCCACCGACATCCCCTGAGATGTTAAAACGTTACGATGCAATCCGGACACTTTCCCGTTTGCACGTCCGATTTGAACAGAAGGATGACGAGGTGTACGTCACAGACTTAGGCAGTTCTAACGCGACTTATGTTGATAACGAACGTGTTGAAACGTCTACCCCTGTTCAAGATGGTTCTACCCTGAAGTGTGGAAAAATTAGTTTCAAAGTCGTTGACATTGAACGTTCATAAGCTATATGGGAGAAGGATCAGGTGTGCATTGAAAGTAGAACATTTAATGCCCCTGTTCCTTATGGGAGCAGTGCATCTAAGGCATACCAATTCATTAGCATTGTCACATTTCCGACAAGCAACAGTTAGTTACGGACAAGCTTGCTATGTTGAAGCCATCCAACACTATCTCGCTGGCTTGAAATTGGGTGCAGCCCATCATCACTATATCTATGCCGATCTTGCAAAAGCATACGAGATGGTTGGAGAATGGGATACAGCATTGGCATGCCTAGATATCGCACTTCGGTTGTGTCCAGATTCACCGACAGCCCTTAGACGTAAGGCACGTATTCTTGATGAGAAAGCGTGTTATGACGCGTTGGTTTGTTTGGATGATTTGCAGAAACCGCCACCTCAAGAATTCCTTGAACGGTTGCAGCTGGACGCTACAGTCCCCCCCAAATACGCTATAAATTCCGAATTTTTCAGTCTCACCTGTCATTCTGCGATGCACTCCCAGACAGTGTGGAATGTCTGTCGGTTGATTCACCGAACTTATCAGGAACTCGGTGAAATGCTCGGTCACTATCCCCTATCTCGCGTACCTATCTCAATTACAAATACAAACGGTACCCAACTCTCGCAACGTTTGCTGCCAAATTGGGCGAGCGGCTGCTACGATGGTAGTATCCAGTTGGTATACTGTGCAGTGAGTGAACCGGTTCTGGGCATTTTATACGCCCTGCTTCGGCATGAATGGGTTCATCTACTGATCCATCACCTAACGAACGGACAGTGTCCTATATGGCTCGATGAAGGACTAGCACAAAGCGTTGCACGTCCTATGTTCCAATCCGAACGCCTCAATTTGCAACAGGCGGTCCAAACGAAGCGATTGCTCCCTCTTGCCGCACTGAGCGAACCCTTTAGCCAACTTCCTGCGAAATATCGGAAATTGGCATACATCCAATCCACAGCAATCGTTGAATCTCTTATTCAGCAATTCGGCCTCCCGAAGATTCGAGAGCTGCTGCATCAATTAGGTAACGATATTCCTACAGAAACAGCAATTGAACGGAATTTCGGGCTAACTCTGAAGGAAATTCCGTTCGTGGCTACCGATTAGGACGCGAATCGTAAACTTCTCGTACAAAAAACCCAACAAACCATGACGAAACTTGATATCGGTATCCTCATCCTCGTTGGACTGGCAGGCATAAGTTGTTACCGTGCCGGTTTTACGCGAAGTGTTTGGGGTGTATTCGTAATTGGCGTAGGATTTTTCGCGGCATGCCAATTTTGGCATCAACTCGCGGCACCCCTTCAGAAACTCATATCAAATCCCATTTGGGCAAAATGGCTGAGCATCGTTGGCATTGTACTTATCATTTCTATTCTCCTTGACTCGCTCTTCGAGCGTATCCAGCGTATCCTCGAAAAAGGCGTCTTGGGCTGGGCGAACCGACTCTTAGGACTCTGTTTCGGTATGGCTTCTGGTGGGCTTGTTATCGCTTGCGCACTCATCCTACTAAACACCTATGGCGGTAACGGCTTCAAAAACGAGATTTCAAACTCCCGTTTTGCCCCACAACTCATAGATATTGGCAACAACGTTTGGGCAGTCAGCAAAGAACATGTGCAAAAACAACTCAATACCGAATGAAAACCCTCTGTCCTACCTCAGTGCGATATGCTCTTGTAAGCTGCACGCTATATTTTGTTTTTTTTGGCACGGCTCCGCTGTTTGCTGCAACAGAATCCGCTTTTGCAGATTCACTTTTCCAAGAAGGCGACTATCTCAACGCCGCCCACGAATACAAACGACTCCTCTTTCTACATCCTGATACCCCTCAAAGCGATTTTATAGCTTTTCGCGTTGCTGCGTCTTATCAGAACGCAGGCAAATTGAAAAACGCCATTCGTGCTTACCAACTCCTGATTGACACCTATCCGGAAAGTAGTCTTGTTGCGCGGTGTAAGAACAATATTGCACAATGCCACATCCTGTTGGGCGATAGTAAACAGGGACTTTCATCGCTAAAACAATTTCTTGAAGAACATACCGAAAGTAATTTGGCACCGCGCGCTCACTTCACAATTGGAGTCGTACACATAGATAAGAGGGAATGGATACACGCGCGCCAAGTATGGAACGACATCTCTTTAACCTATCCAGAGAGTCCTTTTGCCGAGGTTAGCAATAGATTAGCAGAAAAGGTAAAAGAGGTCGAGAATTTGCCGCGCCGTTCCCCAACGATTGCAGGCACACTTTCAGTACTCATACCGGGCAGTGGACAGGTTTATACAGGACGAACCGTTGACGGACTCTACGCTTTTGTTAGCGTCGCAGTTCTGGGCGGTGCGAGTTTCTATTATGCTGACCGAGGGCGTTACGAAGTTGCTGTCCCTATTGGAATATTGGGTGCGTTTTTCTACGGGAATAGCATTTATCAGGGAATCCAGGCTGCCCGAACCTTTAACCTACAGCATGAAAGACTGTTTCGTAATAAACTCCAACAGGAAATTCGAGATTCTGGCTTATTCGGGGCGATACCACCGCCGGCAGATGAAGTGAAATTAGTGTTATGGCAATCAAGGTTTTAAGATGTCAATTGTAGGTCTATTAAACGTAAAATATCGTTCGGTGCCTTATAGAACGGCATTTGAATAAAATTATGCACCCTTTTTCAACTCATTCTCGACTATATAACGAAAAGTGAAACAATCAATCAGACATTTCTTCGTACCTTTAAGCACTCCTCCCCTAAAACGTATTATCCAATAATTAAACGGAATTAGTCGTTTTGGACTTGGAAAAAGTTGTAAAAAAGTGCTTTAAAC
>VYCT01000118.1 GCA_009843785.1 Candidatus Poribacteria bacterium
TAATATAAACTTTTAGAAATGGTATTAGATTCCGAATTCCCTAAAATGAAAAAAAGAAATACGTTGAAAGCAATCAGACAAAGAATAACTCCAAGGATCCTATGTTTCCAAAGCTTACTTCCTATAAACATGAAACACTATCTCCTTTGCTCACTTTGCTAAAATTAGTGTCAACCTCAGCGATTCGCCTACCGTCTGTTCTTCAAGCAGGACAAGACATCATATAAATTTAAAATTATGTGGTCCGGTTGTTCGTCCGCTGTTTCTGGTATCAGCCTATCTAATTTTCGGTCGATGAGAACACTTGTCATACCCGCACGATTGGCACCGACGATGTCGTTTTGAACGGAATCACCGACGTACACTGCCTCTTTCGGTAAGACATCAGCGCGTTCACAAGCGACTTTGAAGATTTCAACCTTCGGTTTCCTGACACCGATTTCACCGGAGATTGTCAACGACTGAATACGTTCGCTGAGTCCAAGATGTTTCACTTTAGAAAGTTGGCTGTCGGTGTGTTCATCGTGGGCACCGTTTGTAATGATGCCGACATGGTATCCGGTCAATTTCTCAAGGATCGTGACATCGTCGTAAAGACGTAAACTTGTGAGGTAACGCGAACAGAAGAAGTCGCTGAGTTCTTCCATGACTTTACCTGCGGGTAAACCCAATTCTTCAAATAGACACTGGAACCGTGCGTCTCTCACTTCTGCCATAGAAAGTTTCCCCGCGCCGAGTTGCTGGAAGAGTCTCTGATGAACTGTTGTCCATGCCTTTGTAATAGCCTCTTCTGAAATACTTGGCTTCTGCTTGCATAACAGTTGAAAAGTTTCCCTTTGCGCGATGCTCCATGCTGTATCGGAGTCGCAGAGTGTGCCATCAAGGTCAAAAAGTACTGCCTTAATTATTATTTTTTTCATGTTTCGCTTCTATTTCACGTATGAAAAACTCCATTTGCTCAGGTGCTTTTCTGTCGTCTTTAAAAGAAGAAATAGCCTCTAATGCAATCTCCACGGATTTTTTCTCTTTATCCATTCCGATATACCGTCTACCTTCGGTAATTGCCGCTATTGCCGTTGTGCCGCTACCCATAAAACAATCCAGCACGACATCATCGGTTTCTGAAAATAACTTTATGATTCTTCTCGGCAGCTCAATCGGGAACTTTGAATCGTGATCAGCATTGCTTCGGACAGAAGGGATTTCCCAAACAGCCCTTGACCCCCAATTTACCCATTCTTGTTTTGTCAGTCGGGAGCGATCCACCTTCGTAGTTCCTGGCTTCCAAAAGATATAGATATATTCAAATTCATCAACAGACCGGTAAGAGATCGTATGCCATCTCGAATTTTCCCATGCTGCATCTTTGACCCAGACACGCCGGTCATATAAATGGAAGCCTGCCTCGTTGGCGGCTCCCTCAATGAGACCTCCAACCAGAAAAACTCGCGTTTGTGTCTGGTACTTTCCGCCTCTAATATTATTTCCATTAAGCCTTCTATCAATTGTCTGTTCACTACAGCCAAAATGCGCGGCAAGTTGGTGCCTATTCCAAGTCGGATGTTTTTTCTTTGCTTCTAATATTTGTTCCTTGGTTACGCCTACTTTTCTCCGAGATACGTTTTCTGCCATGATTTTTGGCATTGAGGCATCTTTGAAACATAAAATGTCGGCAATATTGATAGTTAGGAATCCGCCCGGCTTTATAATTGGGAAATGGAGTTTGATGACCTCGCGCAGTAAATCTTCCCAGTCAGAAAAAGACAAATTTTTCTCGTACGCCTTCCCGACAAAATATGGAGGTGACCAAACGCTGAGTGCTATTGATTCAGGCTTAATTTTTTTCAAAAGGGTTCTGGAATCACCGTGATAAATGTGATTTTCTTTTAGGAATTTTGTAACGTCTATGGCTGCCATTCTCCTTTGCACTCCTTAGTAATTTCATCATAGTTTATAACTTGAACTCGCCATGATGCTTTCTCTTTCAGTTTAGCAAAACTGACACGAACTCTGAAATCTTCTCCACGGGTTGGCGCGTTTCGTCCAGCGAGCCATATTCCATCATCAACAGTCGGATTATATCTATCTTGTAATTTGCCATTGGGAATCGCCGTAATTTTAACTTCCTTTAAGTGATGCACATCCGTTTCATCCTCGTACAGGAAATGCACTAAACAGGTTGTCGTTAGATAATGGTTATCTCCATACTCAGATATTTCTGGAAGAAGTCCTTTTTCATTTACAGCACGCCCGCTTCTTCGCTGTCTTACCCACATAGAGGTTTGAGACATCTGTATAGTGGCTGACCGATTCTCTTTTTCCGCTTTTGAATCTATAAAAAGAGCTTGTCTTACTGTTTTTTCTGGTAAAATGATATATCTAACCCGTTTGTAATCAACGTTTCCGTAGATCCTCTGTTGGACATTAAACCCCGGAAGGCGATCAAGTAGTTCTCTGGTAATATCTTCTGCAATATCCTTTACGTTATCTGGTGACTTTAAGAATACCTCATGTGCTTCCATTCCAAAATCAAGAACCGCTTGAAAAATCCAACGTAGCGTGAGTTTTTCAATCTCTTCAATTGCATCTGAATCTAAATTTGATAGTGTTTTCTCATTCATGTTATAACCAATCTAATGATGTTTTAACTCCTGACGAAAACTCAATAGCGAACAGAGCACCTACCTAAATAGCCAGAGTATGTAAACCAATCCAAATGCTATCCAAACCCATGCGACCGTTTTCATTACAACGCTTTTCCATCCTTTTGTTGTGAAGTAATAAGCGATGTGATTGAATAGCAGTACCAACCCGATCACGAGACCACCGTATTGGTCATAACCAAAATCGCGCGATCCGATCAGATTGATCACGCTAAAGGCAAGTAGACCAAAAACAATCACGAGGAAACCGTATTTCCAGAGTCGCCTTAGCGCAAACTTTCGGAAAATCCCTGTTTTTGCTGATGCCTCTTCAAAGGTCTCAGGTAGGTCGGGATTCGTTTCTCGAAGAGCTTGTTGGCGTTCCTTTTCTTTTTGAATTTTCGTTTCAAGTTCTTGTTTTTCAGCATCGGTTAACTGCTTCACGAAAGTTACCTTCTTTCTGGCGATTTAAGAGGCATTACAAAAGCCAAACACTTTTCATCACGTTCCATAGGCTCGACAGCAAACCCCATAGAGAGTTTGAGGTGATGGTTTTCAGGGTAATTCTCACCGCTGACGGACCGCACTTGGTAGCAGTCGAACAATTTCGCTTGCTTGATCGTGTATTCTTGGAGTGCTGTGCCGATACCTTGTCGTCGATATCCTTTTTTTACACCAAACGCAAGAATTTTCGCCTCTTTCAGTGTTTTTCCCTCTATCTGGATAGGTGGGTGATCGCGGTCATTGGGACCAATGTCCCACACAACAAACATGAGAAATCCAACAATAGTGCCACTCTGTTTTGCCGCTAAAAAATAGCGTGAAAACTGCTCAAAATAGGGATTAAATGCCCAACCTTCCTGATTTAATTCGTTGACGAGAGCGACAAATTCCTGCCAATCGGGGTGGTCGGGTGTGAGCTCTTGAATAAAAAAGGACTGTTGCTTATTCATCCAACGTCTTACTTTGAAACTTTTATCATTCCCCAAGTGAGTGCCAATTTCTGGGTCGGTTCAACAGCAAGTCCTACCGCGTCAAGGTTATTCTCAACCTCTTTTTGCGTTAGACCGCGGTTGTAAAGGCGCAGTTCGTCAAGCAGGCCGTTGAAAGGCAGGCCATCCGATTTTCTGGCACCCATCCAAAAATTCTCGCCGTTATGTTTGAGAGCACCCTCGAAGTCTTTCTCACTATCAAATTCACCATTGATATAAATTATGGCTTTGGAACCGTCATAAACACCAGCAACGTGATGCCATTTATTCACATCGGGCTGCGCTATGCTGTGAAAGGGCCACGTCTCTAATGCGCCGTTCCAGAGATTGAAATCAACCCGAGTTTGGTCTGACCACGCAATCACATAAGAGTTATTTCCTGACCTCGATATGCCTGCGATAATCGCCCAACCCGGTTTTTCAGGCTTTATCCACATCTCCAAGGTAAGTTGATCGCCAATATCGGTTAGGTTCTTATCTGATCCGCAATCAACATGTCCACCACTAAATTTGAGAGCCTCACCGATTTTACCCTTAACGATCTCAACGTTCCCATCCATGGTTCCATCGTTGGCACCAAAAATATCTTTAACCGTTTTATCCACAACCGAATCTTTATTAAACGACCAGTAACTCACCAACCCATCGGTAATCGCTTGACGCGCTTGTGCTACGTTTGTAGCCATTAGAACAGTTGTTATACCATTTCTGTTAATAAATGTTTCTTTACGTAGAATAAACTTTTAGTTT
>VYCT01000197.1 GCA_009843785.1 Candidatus Poribacteria bacterium
AAACCGAACCTACCGGGGGTTGAAAGTGTAAACTTATTTTTCGATTTTACTATAACAGTTAAAGAGGTTTTCTGTAGAAATCTTCACAGAGAACGGAACTGTCCCAAAACCCCTCTTAACTTATAACCTAAAACTTATAACTTATAACCATTCCTCTGACAACTATTAAACTTGACAAATCTGAATTGGCACGTTAAAATATTTCCACAGCACCTACCTAAACTCAGACTATGCGACATACATGCCTTATCTGCTTTTTGATTTTACTCGCTTCTGTGCTCGTCGGCTGGATCGGCGGTTGGTCGCGCGCGATGAAAACCGGAAATGACGCGTATCAGCACGGGAACTACAGCGCAGCAGAAGTAGCCTTTCAAGAGGCGACGTTTCAGAAGCCTAATAATCCGGTCGCGCACTATAACCTCGGTGCCGTACGCTATAAGATGGGCAGATTTGGCGAAGCCGTACAGGCGTTTCGGGAAGCGTTAGCAAGGCACGGTGAAGGAACCGAGGGGACACCCAATCTGGCGCATATCTATTACAACTTGGGAAATGCGCAATTTAAAACCGGCGATCTTAGGCGCGCGATTGAAGCCTATAGGCACTCGCTCCGTTTGAATCCACAGGATGCCGATGCACAACACAATCTTGCATTGGCACTTCGACTTGTACAACAACAAGAGGACTTCGCACAGCAGCAGCGTGCCGATAAAAACGCGAAACCGCAAACCGAACAGAACGATATTGGCGAAGCGGAGGCACATGAACTCTTGGAACATTTTAGTAAGAATGAGAATAGGCTACGGCAAAAATTACTTCAACAACAGCGCAAAAGCGGCCCCCGACGTGAGAGGGATTGGTAGACTTCAGAAGGATGGAAAGATGGAAGCAGGGAAGCAGGGAAGCAGGGGATGGAAGGATGGGGCCCCACCCTTCCACTCTTCCACTCTTCCAACCAAGAGTCTTCCAATCTTTTTCCTTGGCATCGTTTTCATCTTGCTTGCGGCAAAAGCGCAAGGTCAAGGGGTCAATGTCGCCGCTGTCATAAATCCTCGCCAGATTCAGATCGGTGAGAAGGCACGGTTGGATCTCACCCTTTCAGGGGATACCGCTATCACGCATATTGAGGCACCGAAGTTCAATTTTCTGCCTGCGTTCCTCGCGGTGCCCCTCCACTCTAAAACGACACCCCGATTGGCATCCAATAAGATCGCCGTTTCGATGGCGTGGGCTTATGAACTGATTCCACAGGCAATCGGCGATTTTTCACTCTCCGATGTCCGTTTTGCATACCAAGGCAACACCTATTTTGCCAATCCCGGATCCATCCGCGTCAGCAGTGCTGATACTTACACAGACGTTTCGACGCGCAGTGTTCATCAAGTCGAAGCCGAAGTGAGTACCACCGAACCGTATCTCAACGCGCCGCTGACATACACCTTTCGCTATCTCTATACTGCAGTGCTACCGACGCAGGCATCGCCAACCCCCCAGCTCCCCATATTCCGCGACTTTTTAGTTGAGGAGCTGCCGCCGCTGTCGCCACAAACGCAGCGCATTCGTGGGAAAACGTTTTGGGTGCAGGAACAGGTGCGCCGGTTATATCCACAGCGGACGGCACAGATTGTCATCGCACCTGCTACATTATTGCTGCCTGTCCCGCGTGGACGTAAGACGCTGAAAACGGACCCTTTGAAATTGACTGTCCAACCTTTACCTGAAACCGGAAAGCCGGCGCAGTTTAGCGGTGCCGTTGGCGAATACCAAATTGCTGCGCAGGTCGATCGGCGTTCTATAGAAGCCGGGCGCGCCCTCACGTTGTCCCTGCAAATCTCTGGACGGGGCAGTATGCAAACGGTCACAGCCCCCAAATTGCCAGCGATACCCGGCGTTGTTGTGAACGGACCCACCCGCGTTGAAGATTCCGTACCGACAACTCGAACTTACGCGTATGCCTTAATCCCCGCTCGATCGGGAACGCTGCGTATCCCCGCTATCGCGTATATCTACTTCGATCCAAGCCGTGCGGTTTATGCAACCGCACAGACAAGCCCTATTCCTGTTTCCGTGCGTCCGAACCCAACCGATGCCGTTGGCGATGATACTGCTGAATCTTCACTGTGGTGGATCTGGGTAATCTTGTTTGCTGTGCTGCTTCTCGGTATATTGGTCGCAGGCTTTCTCTGGTACCGCACCAGATTTCAAAGGGCTACGGGGACGCCAATCGACACGACCACCGGAACGGGTTCAGTTAATAACGTTGAACCGAAGGGACGAACAGGACGACAAGCAGAAACACAAGGGACACCTCCGGTTTCACAAGCACGCGATGCACTGACGGCACTCGCGCGCAACGATACAACTGATGCGGCGACGGCGTTTGCGAATGCACTCGCCCAGATATTGTATCAATATCTTGAGGCGACACTTGGGCTGACACAACGCACTATCGACACGGCGCGCGAGGTGTGTATACAAGCCGGTGTCTCTGAACAGATTCTTGAAGAACTCGTGGATCTCCTTACGAAATGTGATTATCATCGCTTCGCACCTGTGCCGCTCACTGCGAACGAGCGTAGCACGTTAATCACACGCACGGAAGCGGTTATCAGCAACATTGAAAACCTGCTGATAACCGATAACCGATAACCGACAACGCTATAAGGAATTTCTAATATGGATATATTCTCTCTCTTCGTTCTCTGGATACACGTTATCGCGGCTGTTGTATGGGTCGGCGGTAACCTCATCTTGGCGATGGTGATTGTCCCGCACTTCAGACAGAGCCTGCCACCTGTTCAACGTATCAAACTCTTGATGCAGATCGGCAAACGGTTTGAACCCGTTGTCTGGGGCTGTATCGGTGTGTTATTCTTTACCGGCATCGTCAACATCTTTTTCTCCGTTGACATCACTTCCGCAAGCCCGATCTCTGATGCGTTTATGCGAACCCTTCTCATCAAAATCGGACTTTTCTTCGTGCTGATTATCCTCACGGTTTTACATAGCATGATTTTCGCGCCCCGCTTGGCAGCAGCGATTGCGGATTTAGACCCGACCCTTGAAGAGCTCCCGCCGGAGGTCAAGCCACTCCGTTCACAGATGTCAATTGTATCGAGTTTGATGGGGGTCGTTTCGTTGCTGATCCTGCTCGCCGCAGTTGCCCTCCGGATGGGGATTTGATATAGCGGCCGTCAGTTAATCTGCTTTGGTTGAAGATGTGGACACGCTGGTTTCGTTATTGCTCTCCTCAGTTTTACTTGTAATTGCGATCTGTTGAAGTGGTGGTTGTAGCGCGAGTGTTAGTCTCTCGACAACTTCAACGATTGCGTTGGCATCACCGGTGGACGCGATTTGCTGAAATGCCTCCAAGGCAATTGTAAACCGCTCGAGTATACTTGTGAGCTGCGGCGTAGGTAAATTGGCGGAGGTCTGCTGATCAGCAGGAGATAATTTCTCTAAACTCTCCAGTGTTTTGGTTAATGTCTGTGTTAGGGATTGCAAGTCATTTAGGGAATGCTCTTTGTTATTCAAAGCATGGTTGACGCGTTCAGCGTGCTTGGCTAAGAGTGCGATGCGTTCTGCTGGCGTTGAGAATGGCGTGTTATTTATCTCTTCGATATACTGTTGGCGTTCCTTCCGCCAAACTGCCCCGTATTTCTTTTCGGGCCATCGCGTTGATCCTGGCTTCAGATATGCGAGTCGTGGGATCAGGAGATCCTTAAGTGTCTGCTCGCCGAGTGCGTCGGGTTGTGCTAACCGGTTCATGATGCTGTCTTCAACTATCAGGGTTGCGATTGCCTCGGTGGTAGAGAGGCCTCGTGCATGATAGCGGACAATCGCCTCGCGGTGTTCGTCGGTGATGAACCGGGCAATGACTTCGGTTAGTTCTTCACAAACAGTATCCTGAAGCATTTCTGCATCATCGCGACAGATATTGTCAAAATCCGTGTCAGTAGTCCAGTCAAATAACGCAAAGATATAACGATGGACGTTGTGGATCACTGACTCAACAAGTTCATCACCCTCCAAAGCGTTAAAAAGTGCGTTTAGATTTTCACGGCTTTCCAAGTCTTCTACCACTATCTCCTCGTCTATGTTAAGGAGTACCAGCTGGTATATGGTCTTTTTGTTTTCTATGTTGCTCATTGTTTTCTCCATTCCATGAGAATTATGAAATTTCATAGTATTTCATAGTAAGGATCCGAAAGTAGTATTTCGGGAACCGCTACGAATCAAGGCGTGACAAGGGTTTTGAAGGTGTTGTCAAGCCTCTTAATTTTTTTCATACCTATGAAATTATGATTTTAAGGTTCTGGTCGTTACGCCTGAAAACATAGTGGTGGTATAGGTTTACGAGCGTTTCTATTTTCGATGCTTAAAATG
>VYCT01000352.1 GCA_009843785.1 Candidatus Poribacteria bacterium
AACGGTATGAAGGTTCCCTATGGGCATTCCCCGGGGTGAGTACACCGCAAAACCGCACCATAGGTGTCAATTTAGGGTTTAGATTGCCCGCAGCACCGTAGGTTGGGTTGAACGGATACCACCCACCGAAACCCTGACATCAGAGAAAACACAATTTTCTCCAGATACGCCACAGCCACCAGAGACCGAGTGAAACCCAACGCTTTGGCTTTGAAACTCCTCGGACGATGAACGCCTAAAGTTGGGTTTCACTACGTTCCTGGACAGATAGAGCAGGATATTGGTTTTCAGGTGTGTTTGGCATATCAATATCCAACTTTTCAACACCGTTCAATCCAACCTACGGGACTGAAGAGGGCTTTGAAGTCTTCAAGGTTTTCGCGTAGAATCCGGTTCGGTTAGGAATGCAGATCACATTTGGGTAAGTACACCGCAGACTGTCACCAATACGCAAAAAACCAAGCACGCGGCACCCGCACGCTTGGCTCTTCACATTTCCGTACTCGCCTAAATGTTATTCTTGATGCAATGTAACCGATCGGCGCGGTGGGCTAAATTCCTGCTCTGTCAACGGCACTGCCATATTCTGATAAACCTGAACCCGATACGATCCGAAGTCCGGCACAAACATCAAACCATCATCGCTGACTGCAACGGATTTCGGTTGACGCAGGTACTTTTGCGGCTCCAAGTCCGCCATGTCTCGCATCCGATTTGGACTCGCGTTCGTCATCATGTAAGCCTGAGACACTTTTGATAGGGTAGCATCGCCGAGGAATTTCTGCACATACCGCCCTTCGGCGTTGAAGAGTTGAACGCGGTCATTCCCTCGGTCAGCAATATAGACATCCCCGTGTAGATCAACGTCAATTCCGGCAGGACGGTTGAATTCGCCGTTATCACTGCCAGATTTACCGAATGCGAAGAGAAATTCTCCCTCAGCATTGAACTTCTGAACCCTATCGTTTCGCCAATCCACAACGTAGACATCGCCGAGTTCATCTACAGCAACGCCCCACGGCATGTTGAATTCGCCTTCACCGTCGCCATAACTGCCCCACCCGAAGAGGAAGTTGCCATCCTTTGTGAATTTTTGTACCCGATGACTCAGACTGTCAACGACATAGAGATTCTCATCGGGATCAAAAGCGATACCCGCGGGTCCGTTGAGTTGTCCCGGATCGGTGCCGTGTTCGCCCCATGTGCCGATGTGCTTACCCTCACTATTAAAGGCGACGATCCGATGCAGATATTCATCGGACACATAGAGGTTTTCTTCACTGTCGGAGATAATCGTCACGGGCCATGTGAATTGCCCCTCGCCCTGCCCGTAACCGCCCATTGTACCGCGATCCTCGTCCTCAACAGTATATTTGCGAATCATCGCAGTGCCGTCGCTCCGGCACATAATATATATCCGTCCCTCTTTTCCGATTGCGATGTCGATCGGAAAATTCGTTGTGCGCCGCATGCTTAGGGTCTTATGAAATGGAAACCCGGCACGCAGCAAGCCATAAGGTCTGCCCATGATATGCCTCCCCCGTTGTCCTACGTCATTTAATACCAAGTTTGTAGGGGTTGGGTCACCGAACCCCTACACTGAAAAGGGCTGAATCTGTTCAAAGTTCCCGCCGACAATGTGCGTCGGGTCAACACCCATCCACTGCTCTAAGAGTGTTCCGTATATGCCACGAAAATCAATGGTGTGCTCAAGGTCTTCGCCGTGTACCCAGCGGGACGGATCGAGGGACGGATATTCCGAGTAGAGGCCGCCTTTCACCCGATCGCCGATAATGAACGCACCGCCACCAGTACCGTGATCTGTACCGCTGGCATTGTCTCGGATACGTCTACCGAATTCCGTGAAGACATACATGACGATCTCCTCGGAGGCATTCTGTGACCGTAAATCGGTGAAGAACGCTTGAATCGCTTCCGTCAGATCTTTCAGGAGGCGTGGATGCGCGGGAACCTCGTTGGCGTGGTTGTCATACCCCCCGTGCTGCGTGTAAAAAACGCGTGTGCCGAGATCAGCGAGGTGGACACGGGCAACATCCCGCAGGCTTTTCGCGATGGAACTTTGTGGGTATTCCACTTCGGAGGTATACATCTCCGGTGCCTTCTTAAGCTCGTCCGCGCCTTTGATGACATCTAACCCGGTTTGACCGAGGTAGTCCATCACGATTCCGCTGCCGAGCGCGCTGCTATACATCTTCTTGAATACGTCAAGTGCTTGTGTGCGCTGCGCTTCATCACCGATGCTCGTCATCAAACCGTAGTTGTCCAAATCACCGACAGAGGTAACAGGAATACCCGCAAGTGCACAAGCGCGGGGGAGCCCCTGTCCGAAACTGACACCTGTTAAGACGTTCTGACTCTGCGGATCAAGTTCTCGGACGAGTCTGCCGACCCACCCCTCATCGCCGATTTTCAAGGGTTCACAGGTGTGCCAGATGTCCATTGCCCGGAAATGCGAGCGGTTTGAATCCGGGTAACCGATGCCCTGCACAACAGCAACATCACCCGCATCAAACATCTCTTTCAGAGGTGCGGCGTGCGGGTTCCAGCCGAGCGTATCGTCTACGTCTAACGGTAACACATCTTCCGCTTTAATGCCTACCACCGGTCGTGAATCGTGATAGATCCCGCTCGTGTAAGGAATAAGGGTATTCATAAAGTCATTGCCGCCTGTCAACTGGACAACGACAAGGATCGGGGCTTTTTTTGTCGTACGCATGTCAACGTCTCCTGTGTTCGGTCCAAGGCTACAAATGGTTAGCCGAGTTGATATTCTCTTGATGCCACAATTAACTGGAGCATACTGACGAGCAGGGCTTGGTTTTCCTCTGCAGCAGCAGCATCTCTAAAATCAATCTCACCGTTCGCCTCAGCGAATTCGGTCAAATACTGACGCGTCGTGTCTCCTACCACCAGTGGACCGGCAAATTCAAGGCAACTCTCCACAAATGCTTCTGGCGAGAGTGGATTTCCGTTATGCTTCAATCGCGTCATAATATCCTGAATGCCCGGTTTTGATGCATTGCTGACTTCGCGAACGGCGAAGTTGACGCGGGCGGTAAGCAATCCACCGTCAATCCACTCTTTGCCGGTGTGCCATCCTTCCACAGTCGGTGGATCAAGAAGTTTCTGCCCCATCAATTGGGTAGCACTTGCATATTGATTCATTCCGGGTTCTGGACCGCTCTGGAATGTCCCAACCAGTTTCAAAATACCCGTGACGAGTTCCGTCGGGCTTTTTACCTTCTTAAATCGGGCTTCCTTGAAGAAGTCGGCATTGAAGAGGACACTGAGGACATGGGATATATGTCCGTCGGATGCCATGAATGCGTCTGCAAGTGTTTCAATAGCATCTGGATCCTGTGGCGGTGTTACATTCCACGACGGCACCTGTGGCTCGTCTGCAACAAAGAAATTGTAGAGGTGTCTGGAGATGAATCTCGCACAAGCGGGTTGCTCAGCAATGATGTCGATGATGTCATCGCCGTTGAGATTCCCGGTATGCCCCAAGAAAGTTTTCTCACCATCGTCATGTTCATCTTCAACGAACAAGAACGGGGGCGCGTAATAACCGTGCGGATACAACGGAATCGGCTGCCCGAATGTCCAGCCTGTAAAAGCGAGCGCGCAGTTCTTAATATCATCTTCTGTGTAGTTACCTACACCCAGTGAAAAGAGTTCAAGGAGTTCTCTGCCATAATTCTCGTTGGGTTCACCTTTGCGATTTTCGTTATTGTCGAGCCAGAAGATCATCGCCGGGTCTTTGGAGAGTTCGAGCAGAATGTCTCGTATTTTTCCCATACCGACGCGTCGCAACATATCAATCTGATTCGTGGACGCGAGGATGTGCTGGTTCTTGCCGAGCCCCGTTGCAAAGACATGATGCCAGAAGAGTGCCATCTTCTCTTGCAGTGGGCATCTGCTGTTCAGCATCCGATAGATCCAAGTCCCGACATAACCGCCTTCACTACCGAAATAGCGTTCTAAAATATCTTCATCAATGGGGGTCCCGCGTTCGGGATGGACGAGGGCATCAACTACATTTTCATAGCCTTTTTCGACGTAGGCTTCCAGTTCGGTGCGGGTTGTTCCAAACCCTGCGCGGCGCATAAGGTGCGCCATTAACGCAACATCGTTTGACATGTTCACCTCCGATGCGTTTACTGTGAGGAGAGACCTCACGTTAGTAACTGTCGATGGAATACCATTTTCAGGTTTCGGTTTCGTTGGATTGAGAGAAACCGATGTAAGGTTGCCTCTATCTTATAATTAAAGTGAAAAAAATGTCAAATGTTTTGTTTTTCTGTCACTTACCCCCATTTTTTTTTGAGGGTAGTCTGTCGTTGATATTGTTAGG
>VYCT01000076.1 GCA_009843785.1 Candidatus Poribacteria bacterium
ATTACAAACGCAATATTTTATGAGGGGGCATTAGCATCGTGAAAGCATTTGTCACCAAGTTACTACCCGACAAACGACGCGAAAAAACTGTTGTTACCGACTGGAAAGAGCCTGCACCACCTGTCCGCAACGAGGTACTCTGCCAAGCCGTCTTTACGGGACTTACCAACGGAACGGAACGGAATCAGATTATCGGTGGAAACTATTCAGCACCCGATGATCGGCTCCCAGCAGGTGGCGGGTACCAGAACGTCGGTAGAGTCATTGAGACAGGACCGGGCGTGACACAGCTTCAAGTCGGCGATCTCATCTATGCCAGCGTAGACCATGTTGAGCGGTTCACCATTCCAGAGGATGGGCTTTTGCTAAAATTGCCAGAAGATGTTGATCCGGCGGATGCTGCCCTTTTCGGTATTTCTGGTGTTGCGATGCACTGCTGCCGTCGCGTTGATCCGCGTATCGGCGAAAAGATACTGATTGTTGGACAGGGCTGCATCGGTATGTTTGCAGCACAAATCGCTTATGCCATGGGGGCACGCGTCACTGTGTGCGATGTTGAGGAATCCCGACTCGAACAGATCCGTCAATTAGGTGTTGCAGAACAAGTTTTTAATACAAGTGGTGATGGTTGGAATGCACAGATCCAAGACGGTGCATTTGACGCTGTCATGGACTTCGCCGGTGTGCCAGATATGGTCACGCCGATGATTCAGGCTTGCAAAACCCGTGGACGACTCCTTTTAGTCGCTGGACGGTTTGATGTCAATTATACCTTTAATACGGGACAATTTAAGGAGATTAGCATTCTACAGTGCAGCCATTTCACTCGCGATGATTTAGAAAACCTTTGCCGATTTTTGCGCCAAGATTCTATCAAGATTGCCCCGTTAATTCGACACCGCGTGCCTGTTGACGAAGCACCACAGATATACAGATGGCTCCGCGATGAACCGATGCGCCTGCTCGGAACCGTATTTGAATGGGAATGAAGTCGGATTTACTTTCTTGTACCATCAACAAATGTCTCACCCGAATAACTCGGTGCAGTTGCAAACAACACCATAGGTGTCAATTTTAAAAACAACAACCACCTCAGTTCCTAGGTCCGGTAGGGTTTTTGCTTGGTGTATTTGCTTGGGTATTTCTGCGGATTTCTTCGCGGTTTTGCGGTGTACTCACCCAAATTTGGTTTCCCACACGCGGAGACTAAATTTTGCTTCGCAGTGAGAATGCTTTACATTTGCGACCTGCCTTCCAACCGCACCGGACTTGTCCTAACCCATTGTTTATGTTTCCCTCTCAAAAAATTTAAATTGAATAGGACTTACGCATTTCGCCTTAAAGTCCACCTGATAAGCGGTGTTTAGGGGGTTTAATGAACAGGAATTCCAACTTTTTGCGTAAGTCCTGTTGAAAAAAGTGCAACTTTTTTGGAACTCGTTTGTAGTAACAGTAACCTCAAAGCGCGCGGAGCAGCAATATGACGGAAGATAAATTTCTTAAGCTTGTGCATAAACACAAGGCTCAGATTTATCAGAACACTCTCTATCTTCTCGGAAATCGGGAAGATGCAGAGGATATAACACAAGAGACGTTCATCAAGGCGTGGGAATACCGTGCTAAATTACGTCCGAAAACAGCGCGTTCATGGCTACTAAAATGTGCCCAGAATCTCTGTTTCAATCTGCTCAAGCGACATAAATTTCAGGTGCATTTAACGGATAGCGACGATACGGATCCCGAAACAGAACTCGAAACTTTAATGCACACACATTCTGGTCGATCAAATCCATCGCCGGATGAAATTGTGGTTCAGCAAGAACTCAAGGATTCCGTGCATTGTGCTATCAAGAAATTGCCGCCAGATATGCGGTCGGTGATAATTATGCGAGAATTGAACGGTATGAGTTTCAAGGAGATTGCAGAGGTCTTAGAACAACCTGAAGGTACAGTGAAATCAACAGCATTCCGTGCCCGCAAGAAATTGCGGGAGCTACTGCGTCCTTATTGGAGAAATGAAGAATGAACCGATTTCCTTCCCATCCAGATTTAACGTGTACGGAAGTACAGGATACCTTAGAAGCATATCTTGACGACGAGTTGGATGCGGACACGTCTGCGAGCATCGCATCACATGTCGAATCGTGTGTAGTGTGTCAAGATGAAGTTCGCTTCGCGCAAGCCATTAGCGGTGCATTACATGAACTTCCGAGACCGGAGCCGCCCCCGAAAATCTTCGACGCGGTTGAGGCTTATGTGCACGCACGCCCGGCCGCGGGTCAGAGATGGTGGCATCGGATATTTCAATTATCGACACTCTCGGATAATCTAAGTTTCTTACGGATTGGCGTAGGCGCGCTGGCATGCCTTGTTGGGATTGTCCTATTGTTCACATTCTGGGATAATTTAAATTTAGCATTCGTTCGCGCAAGTGTGTTGGTGTGTCTCCTGGGCGTTGTTCCGTTCAGCATCTATCAGTACCAACGGTATCTGAAAGTGAAGCGAGCCTCCCGTGATCTCCATTACGCCCTCGGTAAGTTGAATTACGCTGTGGCGCGAACAGGCACCGTTGTTAGCGAAAAACTTCCGGCTGTGCAGATTAATGAGGCTTCCGGTCGCGCCTTTGTTCAGATTGAAACAGCCTCCCGCTACGTATCGAAACAGAGAAAAAATATTTCATCAGCAATTCACTGGAGTTTGGAGAACTTTAACCGGTTCCCCGAAGATGTTCGGGGGCCGGAAGGTCAGCACCGCTCAAACTAAAGAGGAGAAACCCTATGAAACCGCAAAACCATTTTGAAAAAGGACTGATCCTCTTCGATTTTCCAGAGCCTCTCACGGCAAAGGTCGAAGTTAACTTACCCGCGAAACTCATCAATCTGGTTACCAAATCGGTGAGCGATCAACCAGAAGTCGTTGAACTGATTCAGATGTTGGATGGCATCTATGTCCGCACCTACGATAGAGCAACAATTGATGAGAAGAAAATAGTTAACTATTTTCAGGATAGCGTGAAAAAAGATCAGTGGGAACTCCTCGTCAAAATCCAGGAAAACAGTGAAACGGTGGAGATTCATCTGCTGTTTGACGAAGACAAGGTTTATGGGATTTTCGCTATCGTCATCGCTAAACGGTCTGGGGAAGCCACCTTCGTCAACATCGTTGGAGAAATCGCGCCAGAACGCGTTGAGGAGTTGCTCGGAAATCTGAGTAATTTTGGCGCGGTGGACATCGATTTTGGAGACAAATTGAAGGGGCAATGGAAAAGAGAAGACGCGCGAGAGAAAGCGACAGTCATGATTCTCGGTAGTGGATTTTTCACAAATCCGGGAATCAATAGATTCAACTATAAAATGGACGATGTGCTCTCGCCAAAACGCCAAAGCGAAATGGAACAACTGGTGACACAAATTAAAGAATTTCGTCCTACCAAGATAGCCGTTTATGCAGACGAAAGCTATGATGCTGAACTTAACGCAAACTATCAAGGCTACT
Organism: Candidatus Poribacteria bacterium; assembly: GCA_009843785.1. Classification (GTDB taxonomy): domain Bacteria; phylum Poribacteria; class WGA-4E; order WGA-4E; family WGA-3G; genus WGA-3G. The sequence continues at coordinate 3,496 of VYCT01000076.1, forward strand.
TGGAAGGCACCTACGAACTGACACGGCGGCTGGAGGACCAAATTGGCTTTCCGTTAGCAAAACGGATGGAACACTCGAAACTTTATTGTGTTGCTGATTGGCCCGAACACAGACCCATCCTTGATAATATTGATGATGGCTTACTCGACTACGATGCGTTCGCGGAAGAACACAATCAGGAGTACTTTCTACCGAGCATCTCTTCAAACGATGAAAAAATTCGGCAGGGTGCAGATGGAACACTCTGGGTTGAACGTGTCGGATACGAACCTCTGATTGACATGTATATCCGGATTAACGCGCCTGAAAAGCTCCGCGCCGACCATCAAGGCTATCTGCGTACCGCACGCATTGGACTCAAAGACCAATACCCGGGTGCCAATTGGGTTGGACATTGGTGGTATGTGCATAATCTCAAGAATTTTGTGAACCTCACGCGAATCACAGAGTCCACCGATGATCGCATTCTCCTGATTATCGGTGCCGGGCATGTCTACTTGATTCAACAGTTCCTTGAGGATTCGGGAGATTACATCGTCGAAAGCCCGCTGCAATACTTGGAGGCAGGTGCGACGGAAGCACCTTAATCTGTTGTCCAGTTGTTGAAACTTTAGAGGAATACGATGTTAACTACACTCATTCGCCGAGAACTCCTTGACAACCTAATGACATTCCGTTTTGTAGTGGTGTTTATCATTACGTTGTTGCTTGTTGTTGCCAATACATCTGTGTTGATTAAGGATTATGATCGCCGGTTAGCAAGTTATAATTCTGCTGTTAAATCGAATCAGGAGCAATTGCTGGAAAGAAAAACCTATTCTAGTAGTGCTTCAATATTGAGTTTATGAGTTAAATTAGGTTCGTAGTAGGGCAA
>VYCT01000042.1 GCA_009843785.1 Candidatus Poribacteria bacterium
GGTTTCCTAACCGAACCAGGCATGATTCAAAAATGGTGGCATTTTAAGATGGATCATCAATTAGATTTGGTATAACAAACTGATGGGGATTTATCATTTCGAGTCCGAGAAAATTGAGATTTCCGCGTTTCCCAAAGGAGCAGCCGCCATGAAAAAGTTAATCTATCTTCTCATATTGATGCTAACGATCACTGCATTTTGCTATAACGGATGGACGGAGCGGGTGGTGACAGATGGACTTGTGAGTTATTGGACGTTTGATCGGCAAGATATTGCTGCTAACACGGTTAAAGATGCCTGGGATGAAAATGATGGCACAATTGTAGGCACTCCAAAGGTCGTTGCTGGACAAGTAAAGGATGCTTTGGAATTTGATGGTTCAGACGATTATGTGAACTTGACAAACCTCGGAGACTTTGGGAGCCAGATGGGTACATCTACGTTTGAAGCCTGGATCAAAACCAGTTTCAAGGCAGACTGGACAACGCTTTTCAAAGTTATTGACAGAGATTGTAGTATGGGGTGGGGACTGGATATTAACGCCTCAAACCGCTTTGATCAAATTATTTTCCAGAAGGATGTCATTAGCCGCTATATGCGGCATAAATTAGGAGAAAATGGATGCAAGAGTGCAACCTCTGGAACCACGGTTTCGATCTTTGATGGGGAATGGCATCACATTGTTCACGTAAATGACACTGTAGATAATGCCGGGCTCGAGTTGAGAGAACAATCTCTCTATATAGACGGTGAACTGCACCCTCCCGGTCTGACTAATGTAACAGTATTAGACACCTTTATCCCGTTTGTGGAAGCTGTCTATCTTGGCGCGGGGAACAATCGTGGCAAGGCAGAAGGGTTTTTCAGGGGCAGGATCGATGAGGTCCGTATCTATAACCGCCCTCTCACTCATGCTGAAGTCCGCCAAAATTTTGAATCCAAAACCGGACTTAGTGTGGAACCCGGGCAGAAGTTGCCGACGGTCTGGGGTGCATTGAAGAAAAAGTTATAGCATCGGTTCTGTAAAGTGTGACGGCACACGGAGCATGCCTACTACTGTGAGGAAAATAAATGATCCCGAAGAGTTTTGTTATTTCAATCCTACTTGTTGGTATGATGTTTTTAGGCGTGATCGGCTGTGGTCAGGATTTGGAAAAACCTGAAGAGTTAATAAAAGAAAAATCTGAAGAATCAGGGGTTGAATCGTCTACTTCGCCGTTGGCAAATGAAGAATTGCACGGTTCTTGGGAACTTGTTTCAATTTTCGGTCAAACGCCTAAAGAATACCTTGAATCTTTCACAGTTGGCGGCGAAGCAGAAATCACGGTAAAACACCTTAACTTTGTCTTTGCCGCTGATGATTCGTGGACTTTCGATCTTGCGGAAAAAACTGTAATGGATTTCCCAGATATACCGCAGGCGACTCTTGAGGCGACTGGCACTTGGTCGGGGACTTACGCTTTCGATGGTCAGACCCTCTCCATATTTACAAAAGAATCAGAGGTGCACATAGCCACTGACCCCAAAGATTTTTTTCAGGTAGTATTTGATCGGGCACTCGCGGAAGCAGAGCAAGATTATGACGAGGGGGTCAGGTCGGATTTGATTCAACCCTTTGCGCGATCCACTGCTACAAAACAGAGCAATACACTCGTCCTGACAACCGCTACGGGTGAAGAGATGGTGCTTGAGAAGCAGTAGGTTGCCTTACTTAAAAATTGAAAATGAGACTTATCGCTTCTACAATGATTCCAAAAACGCGATGAGCGCGTCGCGCTCTGTTTTTGACATCCGTTCAACAACTTGCCGTGATGCCTCTGCTTCCCCGCCGTGCCAGAGGATTGCTTCCATGAAGTTCCGCGCTCTGCCATCATGGAGGAAGTTGGTATGCCCGTTCACCCTTTTCACCAAGCCGATGCCCCACAAGGGTGGTGTCCGCCATTCACGACCACTGGCATGAAAATCGGGACGATTGTCCGCTAAGTCGGGTCCCATATCGTGCAATAGCAGATCCGTGTACGGATGTATTGTCTGGTTGCTAACTGAGGGAACACCCGCTAAAACACCGGTTCTTAACGTTGGCACGTGACAACTGGCGCATTGCGCTTTGGCAAAAAGTTTCTCACCCTGTTTAACCTGCGGATCATCGACATTGCGTCGCGCTGGCACCGCCAACGTTTGGACGTAGAAGGTCACGACGTCTAAAATCTCGTCGCTGACTTCTGGTGTTGCCCTGTGTGCAGTGAGTTGGGGTTGTCCTGCGGAGTTTTCTGTCATGAACAGAGGCGTAGTTATCCCCATATCGTCGTGATACGCCGCTGCAACCTGCTGAAGCAGTGTCGGTTGGTTTGCTTTCCACCCAAAACGACCGAGGTTGTAACGCTGTTCTACCACATCCCAGACATAGTTGGGCTTTCCCGATATGCCGTCTCCGTCAACATCTGCTTCGTCTGCATACGCGAGGATAACATTTTCAGGAATCGCTTCCAATAGACCGAGCCCAAAAACAGCGGGTGCGACGCGGGGTGAGACTTCAACCTCTTTGGGTAGCGGCTGATAGGTTTCCGTAAAGGTGTAGTTCGGGTAACGCAGATGCACACGTGTGCCATCTTCCGTCGTCAGTGTTTGTTCGGTATAGTCAATCTTGACTTTGCCTTCGGGGTTTGTTCCGACAATGGCGCGGTTGTTAAGTTGTGTACCGAAGCCCGGCACCGGAATTGGTGGTTTTCCCTTCATGGCATTTTCTGTCTTCGGGAGGCTAAGCCTGAAGAGTAGTGAAACCAGACCTTCGTCAGCATCGGGTGGTCGTCCGCGCCCATCACGGGAATGGCAGTTGATGCAGGAGACGTTATTGTAGATCGGTCCCAGACCCGGATTTACGACCGCGGGTGCGGTGACAAACACGGCTTCAAATTCGACATCACCTTCCAAGTGTTTTTCAAGTGCCGATGTAGAAAGATTCGGAGCAGGGATTGAAAAAGCGTGGCTTGACGCGTCAAAAACAGTCGTCTCACCCCCAGAAAGTTCACTCGTCGAAAATATCGGTGTTGATTCTACAACCACGGGTGACTCGGAGTCACAGGCGATCAGCAGGATTGCCAGTAAGAGAGTTAGGTAATGTAAACTCTGAAAATGTTTCATCTATTAATTGAACTCACTCGATTGAACGAGCGGGAGTATATCTTGTTCAAGCGTCTGTTGTACCTTACCGACAGCGTCAATGGCACTTTGGACAGCACTACGGTTCGCAGTAATCGAATCACGGAATGGGTCTGGAATTGCGCCGATAGCGTCGATCGCTGCCTGAACCTCTTGCTGGAAGCGTGCATCTAAATCTGCGTCCTTGCCGTTCACGAATTCGTTGAGCCCCTGTCCATCCGTCATATATTTGCCCATATAGACGTTCTGAATCCCACGGATATTGTCTTGGAAATCTGAGATGGAGTTGAAACTAAACTGAGATTCAACAAGGGTTGTGTCCGATTCGTTGTAAGGGTCAGATATTTTTCCGTTCGCGACTTCGTCGGCGATGACAATCATACCGTTGATCATCTCTTGCACTGCGGCACTCTGCGATGGATAGACAGGACTGCCCGCGCCGGCTTGCGCGACGGTGTTACTGAAATTTTCACCTTCTGGTGCCCATGCTAACCGTAGTTGAAACGTACTCTCTTTAAGGTTCTCTGTCGTCGAAACGAGGTATTCTAACTCGCGTGTGGTTATATCTGACGCTTTACGTTGGTTGCCATCACGGAACAGCAAGAATTCAATTGTGTGAAATCCTTTCTGCGTATCTTCTAAACCGCTGACAAAATCGACTGTTAAGGTGTCGTCACTATCCAAAACAGATTGTAGATTGACGTGATCGACGGGCCAGCTATCTAACGCCGGATCAAGCCCTTGCGTATCCACGGGACCGAATAAGAAGGCTTCGCTCTGTTCCCACGGTGTTCGCGTTGCTTTCCAGGCCTGTTGTGCTTTTTCGAGATTTGCTTGTGAGGTATCCGCCGCCAATGTTTTAACAGCCGTCAGCAGTGCACCTGCCTTGTTATCTAATTCTATGTATGTGGCTAACACGACAGTATTCGCAAAATCATTGAGCATTGTGCCAGCATCAAAGGCTTCAACCTGTGCGTCATCTTGTTCATTGTCTTCATCACTGCCGCACCCGACAACAAAGGCGGATGTGAGTAACAAACAACACAGTAGTGCCCAATGAAAGCAAGCCTTTAGGAACTTGCGAGATTCTAACGTATAGAGTTTCATAGAAACCTCCATGGAATAGTTATTAGTTATCAGAGGAAATAGTTATCAGTTATCGGTTATCAGTTTTCAGTTAAGAGGGTTCTTGTGGCAGTTATAGTA
>VYCT01000104.1 GCA_009843785.1 Candidatus Poribacteria bacterium
GGGTAGAGATGGTTTCAGGTTAATGTAATATAAACTTTTAGAAATGGTATTAGAAGTGTTCCCGTTAAGATTATTGGTGCGAAATGCACCGAATGTTGAATCGCCAACGTTCCGCCGAATGCTTCAAAACTCCCCGACTTTTCTATTTCCTTAAGCTCTTGCACATCTTCATCAGACAACCCTTCCGGGGCAGGTGAAACAAGCACATTTTTATCAAAGGAATCTGAAACAACCGCAGGCTCTTTCCTATAGGAAACCCCTTCATCTGTCTCAGTTCCGATGATCTTCTCTGCCGGAATCATACCGGGTTGGAGCTGCTCAATCGGCACCAACGTGCTGAGGCACGACATATCCAAATTAAGCATATAAGTACTAATGATAGGTAGAACTAAACGATAGACCACCGCAAAAAACAAGAACTTTTCCCAATACGCCAATAGAAGAACTGGATTTGATACGAAAATAACAACGGCAGGAACGAAGTATACCGGATAAGTGATATACGCCTTGATCTGGAATCTTTTCGTGACACGGTCAAGCGTGTATGACAAAATAATTGCCAGCACCAGATGAAAAAAAGTGAATGGGCTTTTCGATTGATATGCGAAGAATTCGACACAGAGTAAAATTGCCAGAAAACGGAGTAAGGACAATAGATTTACCGGAAGTTGTTGGATGAATTCTTTAACGGGAAACTCCTTGGGAAGTGGCAACGTTTTATGTAACGTGAAGTACTTGACCGCCGTATGGACGACACTATAAACCAAATAGACAATGAACATATTCACTAAGACAATCAAGGCAGGATGCGGAATAGCGGAAAAATTTCGACCCCAAACAGAGGGTGGCAATATCATTACAATTCCCCAATAGAGTTTAGCATCTCCGGGGGCAAGGATACCTAACCAGTAGCTTCCGAAGGCGATTAGCCCGCCCATGATAAAAACAGATAGACTCGTGCTAATGATTGTTTTCCCCAAGAGGAGCAACATCAATTGTGAAATTACACCCGCATACAACAAACCAATTGAGCAGGCGTTTTTAATTTTACCGGTTCTGACATCGGTATATGTCGCCCAGATACAAAAACCGACAGTGATCATTGTCAATAAAATATCGTATTTACTCATGTTCCTTCCTTTCTGTAGTGAGATATGTAAGCATCCTCTCTGCCATTTCTTTATCTTTACACATATGATCAAGTGCTACCGAAACCTGATTGTGGGAGTGCATCTGCATCAGCTCTTTTGCAATCGCCACATTCACAGTTTCATGCATAAAATCAGGTCTTTCATACGCGGCTGGAATTGCCTTCCCCTGGACTGTGTCGTAGTGGTACCGGAAAAAAGATGGAAGATTCGTCAATGTGGATTCTGTTTGCGGTAATCGCTCTCGAAGAGAGATGAAATGGTTTTTGATGGTTTTCGCCACAGATTCCCAAGTGAAACTTCTTCCCTTACGAATTGCTAAATCCCTATAGTGCGCCAGCAGAGATTGATCCGCCAGCAGTGATACGAGAGATTTCGAGACGATTTTAGCAGTTTCAGCAGGCGCGGTATTGGCGGCGATCTGGATATACGCGCCTAAATCCTTCATCGCGTTGTTGTCATGCTCTCCAGAAATGATCAGGGGCGTTCCACAATACAAAGCACTCGACAAATAAAACGCATTGGCACCGGGGACGGCGGCGTAATACCCCAGGTTCGCAGCACTGTAAATAACTGGTAAAGCTTGGTAATCTGTGATATCCTCGACCTGAAAGTGTTCAACATTTTCATAGTGGCTACCGAGTTGGGAATGATTCATACCTCCGACAACGATAAATAGGAACTCCGGATGATTGCGGGCAAGAAGATGAACTAAAGTCCGATTTTCATAACTCGCATCGGCCAAAAACAAAAGTATCAGCGGATCTGATTTCATACGCTCATTTTCAAAAGCTCCGGCAAGTGTTAACTTAGATTCCTGAGCATCTTTCAACGTATAAACGTCCCCTTCAACGCCCGCAGGCAATACCACGACTTTCTCTGTATCCGCCGCAAATTGTGACAAATAATCTTTCAACCACCACGAATCAACACATAACAAATCACAATCGCGAAGGAGAAAGAGTTTATCCAAAATCAATTGCCTATCCGGTTCGGTGCTGGATACATAAAATATCGTCGGAATCCGAGATGAGTATGCTAATGAGACATCGTGCGCAGTAGCGTGCGGTAAACTTAACATTCCATGACATTTCTCTGGATAGTATCTGATCAAATCCTGTCCAGCCTCGCTCGGTATTTCTAACGGTGTAACGCCTTCCCAGTCAAAGTTTGTCGGGTGACCTTCTGTATTGGTAATTGGTATAAACACCTCTAATTCTCGCGAGAGTGCCTTGAACATAAGATGGTAAGCGATCCGCGTGAGAAACGGTTTCTGATCGAGCCGATTCAGAAAACTCGGTGAAACAACAATCTGCTCCGAAAATTCTACACGTTCTTGATCTATCACCGATGTCTGATGAAACAATATCCCTGCCATTTGCAGCTGGAAGAGGTAACCAAAGACTTGGTTAATCTCAGATTCTTGATATTTCAATCTCAATGCCGCCTTCACTTGTGCTGTCGTGGAACCTTCACACATATCAAGAATATCGGATACTATGTCATTTACTTCAAAGACACACGCCGCTTCTATGTCAGCAACGAAAGCGTGTCCAGAATCCTTGAACCTTTTGTGTGCTTTTAAACTAATAGGAAACTGAATCATAAGTTTTCCTTAGAACAATGCCCTCATGAATCCCCTCAAGCGATCGAGATGTTCTTTGACCGCATCGTCATCTTCCAACAAATCAGAGAGAACCACCTCAATCTCACGCATATTATGATTCCGTAGCAGTGATAGGGCAACGCCTTCCTCTACGGATATATCGTATAGAGTCCCTGTTAGTGGCATATTGTTTTCGCGTGTGGCATTGATAATCATTGCCTTCGGCTGAGTAGACCCATCTATATTTTCGTTGCGTCCAAAACCTATCGGCATGTGAACCTGCTGCCCAGCAAGACGCTTTTTCACATTAAGATTTTGAAAAACCTGTAGGAGACATTTGGCACTATTATCCCATGTGAGTTCAAGTGCCCGGTGTCTCGCTCTTTCAGCAAGTTTGTGTCTATTGGTATCATCTTGTAAAAGTTCAGCGATCGCTTCGGCAAAATCCTCAGCCAAAATCCCACCACCGAGGCTTGTCATATCACGATCGTAAAGCATTGCAGGCACAACGACGCCCGCATCTTTGACGACATATTTCGGACCATCATAACTTGACACGACAGGCACAGTCCCGCACGCCATTGCTTCAAGAGCTACCAACCCGAACTCCTCAGAACAAGCAATACTCGGGAAACAGAACACATCAAAGGCGTTATATAGAAGGGGTAATTCCTCTCGCGGCCGTCTTCCAACGTGAAGTAAATTCTCTGGAAAATCGTAGTGACGATTCTCTTCTATTGGACCCGCTGCCAAAAATAGAACTTCTGGCATTAATCGAGCAACATCCATAAAAACACCTGCACCCTTTTCGACCTGAAACCTCGATATATATCCAACGAGCGGCTTCTCGGTAATTTCGGGTTTATCCAATAATTCCGCAACCTCCTGTTTTGCCTGTTTCTTATCTTTGGGCTGGAAAAATTCGGTATCTACACCACAAGGAACAATGTGAAACAGTGAGGGGTCATGAATGAATGTCGAATACAAATCAATGGTAGGCTGGCTAAGCGTCATGAAGCCATCAAAATTCCGCATTGAAGCATACCAGCGCAGCATTCCATTGATGATTCGTCCGTTACCCCCACGTGCTGTGTAAACAGGCAATACAACCGGAACGTGTAGATAATTGAGTAAGAACATCATCTCAAATTCATCAAGATACCACAATAAAACACCATCATAATTCTCCTTGATAACCCTATAAATAGATGACTTCTCATGAATATTGAAAGGTGTCAGAACCATGTTATCCATCTCCTCAAATTCCTGAGTTACATGGATTGTGGCATACTTGGACAACGCTTTAAGCAATTCCGTATGGGCCACAGAGGCACCCAAGGTGTTCCATCTCAATTCTCCATGGATTGAATGCACTCTGGGCGCGAGGATTTTTAAGGGAGGCACCTCCAAAGCCCTTGAGAAACTTTGGATCTGCTAAATAAGCGTTTTCTTGGAATTCTATAAGTTTATATCGCGGCACTATTTTTTGTCATCCTATCTTAATTTCGTATTGGGCGTTCCATAGTGAAATATGGTATCTTTCAATTATTTATTAAAGAGCCTTTTTTTAACCCCTTTTCGTGCATATAGT
>VYCT01000038.1:0-11816 GCA_009843785.1 Candidatus Poribacteria bacterium
TTGGCAGAGGGTATCACTGGTTCTAGCTTAGTTTTATTCTCCTTGTCGCGGGAGTCGGATTGGACAAACATTTCACCACGAATCAAAAATTTTGTTGCATCTATTCGTGATTTCTTCAATTATAAAGTATACCTTAAAACCTATTCTTTTATCCAGTTAAAATTGCAAATATCGAAAGTCAGACGTGCGAATATGTCTTTTTTTGAAAAATCAGTTGAATTTTTGGAAAAAATCTGTTATACTTTTAAACAGGTTTTAAAATCGCGTTTTTGTCTGATCTCAAATTTGAACAGAGAGGCAATCGGTTGTGAATAAAAGTACAAGAAGCATGGTGATATGGTGGGTGGTCATTGCTGGGATTGTAGTGCTCGGTATCTACCAACTATTCAACCGCAGAGATCCAGTTTACCAACTGGCAACCTCTGATTTTCATCAATATATAATAGACGACCCAGGAGTTTTTGACGGGTACCTCACGTTAGATGAAGAGTGGATTGAAGGACGGTTCCTCGAAAGCGCCATTCCAGACGTTCAAGGTGATATTTGGCAGAACGTGGCACCGCAGGAACGCGACGCACATTTTCCGCCAAATTGGAAAGGTGAATTTAGAGCAAGCCGCGACCCGATTGACGATTATGATATCCAAGCGAAACTTGATGAGAAAGGGATCCGCTATAATGTTGAGCCGCCATCTAAATTTCCACAGGGGTTGCTTATCTTCGGGACAACGATCGTACCGCTCCTCATCTTCTTAGGTTTGATGATTTTCTTATCCCGCCAAATGCAGGGAAGTGGAAATCGAGCACTCTCTTTTGGAAAAAGCCGAGCACGGCTGCATTCTGAAAATCAAACAAAAATAACATTTGAAGATGTCGCCGGTGTCGATGAAGCCAAGGAAGCACTTGAGGAAGTTATCCAATTTCTGAAGACCCCGAAAAAATTTGAACGTCTTGGCGGCAGAATTCCAAAGGGTGTACTTCTCATGGGACCCCCGGGTACGGGTAAAACAATGCTCGCGAAAGCGGTCGCTGGTGAAGCGGATGTTCCGTTCTATAGTATCAGTGGCTCCGATTTTGTAGAGATGTTTGTCGGTGTCGGGGCATCTCGCGTGCGAGACCTATTTGAACTCGGTAAAAAGAACGCACCCTGTATCATCTTTATTGACGAATTAGATGCTGTCGGCAGGCACCGCGGCGCAGGAATCGGTGGCGGACATGATGAGCGTGAACAGACCTTAAATCAACTGCTTGTTGAAATGCAGGGGTTTGAGGATGTCCTCGGCGTGATTCTGATTGCAGCAACGAACCGTCCGGATGTCTTGGATCCGGCACTGCTGCGACCCGGCAGATTTGACCGGCAGATTGTTGTCGATCTTCCCGATGTGCGGGGTCGAGAAGCGATACTCAAGGTCCATACCAAGCAGCTTTATAAACTCGCCGAAGATGTCAATTTAGAAATCTTGGCGAGGGCGACCCCTGGCTTCTCTGGCGCGGACCTCGAAAATATGACAAACGAAGCCGCACTGCTCGCCGCAAGATGTGATAAAGAGAACATCGACATGATGTGCTTTGATGAAGCAAAGGACCGCGTGCTGATGGGACCTGAACGGCGAAGTCTCGTCATTAGTGACGAAGAACGGCGAGTTACGGCGTATCACGAAGCCGGACACGCACTCATGCTGCACTTCGTGCCGGAAAGCGACCCGAATTATAAATGCACTATCGTCCCACGGGGTAGGGCACTTGGCGTGACTGCTAAACTCCCGCTTGAAGAACGCCATAATATGAGCAAAAAGCGGCTGCTGGCGCATATTATTTTCGCACTCGGGGGTAGAGTTGCCGAAGAAATTATTTTTGGTGAGCAGACCACGGGCGCGCAAAACGATTTCGAGCAGGCAACGGCACTTGCACGCCGAATGGTCACACAGTGGGGAATGAGCCACATGGGACCCCTCACCTACGGTAGAAGAGATGAGCAGGTGTTTCTCGGTAAAGAATTGAGTGTCCATCAGGATTATAGCGAGAAAACGGCTATCGAAATTGATAAAGCCGTCCATGACATCGTCACAGAATGCTATAAAAAAGCGTGGGATATTTTGGAAACGAACCTTGAAGGATTAAAATTGCTGGCAGACGCTTTGTTAGAACGGGAGACGCTTGTTACGGAAGAGATTGATGAAATTCTCGGACCGCGACCCCAATTGCCTTCAAAACCCATTTTATGAACTGTCGTGGTAAGACACTCACTTTAGGGGACCGCACACATGTGATGGGGATATTGAACGTCACACCGGACTCCTTTTCTGATGGTGGGTGCTACTTTGATGTCCAGCGAGCTGTCGCACATACGCAATTGATGGTAGAAGAAGGCGCAACGCTCGTTGATATAGGCGGCGAATCATCACGCCCAGGGGCATTACCGGTATCCGTCGATGAAGAATTAGCACGCATACTCCCCGTCATTCGTGCTGTTGTTGACAGTGTTGACGTTCTGATTTCGGTCGATACATACAAAGCGGAAGTGGCACGGCAAGCCCTTGAGGCCGGCGCGCATCTGGTCAATGACATCACTGCCCTGCGCGCGGATGCTGCGATGGCATCAGTCGTGGCAAAGTTGAAGGCAGGCCTTATCCTGATGCATATAAAAGGGACACCGCGCACGATGCAGCAAGCACCGCAGTATGATGATGTTGTCAGTGAAGTTCGCGCGTCACTGCAGGAGCGTATCCGAATGGCTGAAGCACAAGGTGTCACTCCTGAACGGATTATTATTGATCCCGGAATTGGGTTTGGTAAAACAACGGCACATAATCTTGAACTCTTAAAACGGCTTTCAGAATTTCGATCATTGAATAAACCGTTGCTCATCGGCACTTCACGAAAATCGTTTATAGGAAATATTTTAGGACTGCCTATAAGTGAGCGCGTTGAAGGGACAGCAGCAACAGTGTGTTGGGCAATCGCACACGGTGCTGATATTGTGCGAGTTCATGATGTCAAAGCAAACGTCCGTGCTGCACTGATGACGGATGCACTTTACAGATAAATAATCGATGCACCAAGAAAAAATATACGGAATAGGCATTGATATTGTTGAAGTCACACGGATTCAGGAAGCATCCTGCCGGTGGGGTACACGGTTTGAGGAACGGATCTACACCCATCAAGAACTTACATATTGTGGGGATACCCCCTCTCGTTACTGGCGGCTTGCCGCCCGTTTTGCTGCTAAAGAGGCTACACTCAAGGCTCTTGGGACTGGCTTGACAACCGGTATGCGTTGGCAAGATGTGGAAATTCAGGCGGATGCTGTCGGGAAGCCGCAAATCGTCTTACACGGTGAAGTTCGGCGGTATGCGCACGCACAGAATATCAGTGCCGTGTTCGTTTCGATGTCACATACGCATACGTATGCTGTCGCACAAGTGACGCTATGCACCATATAGCATGGCATTTCTCAAAACCCATCAGATGTCAATACCGATCAGCGATAGCCGAGTATGTGATTATAAAAATGCGAACTGAAATATACAACAGCCACAATCACATAAATTACACTTCCCGTGGTAACTTTTTTTTGGAGCGGGAAATAGCAAAAAAACACCTCTAAACCCACACGTGGACTGGACTAACGACCTATTTCAAAAAATTGCTAAAAAGCAAAAAAAGATACCATTTGGTATCTTTTCAGTCAGATTGGTATCTTTTTTAACGCAAAATCACATCGGAACTTTTCAACAAAAACATTAAGTAATGTGCTACAGGCATCTCTTTCACGTGAGGTAACAATGCAATATGTCCGCAATAGTACCGTAAACGTTTTATTCTGTTTCATCGTCTATTTTTCTGTTTTCAACAGTATCACTTCGGCAGCAAATACGACAGCCGCAGCAGACGGGTTTCTTAAACAGCTGCTCAGTGCTGAGCAACATGGGATGGGTGGTAGTTTTGTTGGAACAAGCCACGGGGCAAATGCCCTTGGGAGTAATCCAGCGGGTATCAGTACGGTGGAAGGAAGCCGGTTTGTTATCCACGCAACCCGTTTGCCACGGACGCTTGCCCTGCTTTCTAAACCGAATCAGAATGCTAATTACGAGGATTATAGTCGCTACGAGCAGCGCGCGTATGGTATTGAAACGCTGAATTACGTATCCCCAATGGGCAAATTCGGTGCTATTGGGTTAGGACTCGCTTTTGAACAGGCAGGCCCTTTTCGCCGAGTTGATCATAGTGGAAAAGCACTCAACAGTTTTCCCAAAAATAACCTTGCTATCGGTTTCAGTTACGGCCTTAAGTTATTTGGAGGCACCCGTGTTGGGTTCGATACGAAATGGCTCCGCTCTAAAGTATCTGATGCTGATGGAACAGAACATCTTGGACATGGATATGCCTATAATATCGGTATTAGCCAACGAATCGGCGACGGCACTCTGGTGGGTCTCGTTGCAAGGAACTTGAGCAATGGACTTTCCTTTGCTGAACCTTCTATTCCAGACGCAATGGCGCGGACAATTGTTGCCGGCATCGCCCATCAGCACCAAGTATCGGATGTAACCCTGCTGATCGGTTTAGATGTCCATGCTCCGTTCCGCGACGGTATCCAGGTAAATATCGGCGGTGAAGTGTGGTACCGGCATAGGATCGGTGCCAGAATTGGGTATCTCAGACACGCCGAAAAGCGTTATACACGAGTGTTTCTCTTAGAAGACGGTGCATTTGAAGCAGAAGAACGACTTTGGAAAGCGGAGGGTTTCTCTTTTGGACTCGGTGTTCGACTTAGAGGGATAACACTCAACGCTGCATATACGCCGCAATTCAGACCTATCGCGACAGAGAATGAACGTATCCATATTGTTCAAGGGGAAGCCGTGTACACCTTTTCAATCGGCAGAACGTTTGGCAAGCCGATGCTGCTCTTGTGATGTATGTCTGACCAATACAGAATTGTGGCAGGAATTGCCCACGCGCATTACGTTGTAAAGAAATCCCGATTTTTTGGAGAAGCAACAAAGGTAATAGATATAAAATATGAACCGGAGCCTATCGTCGAAATTCAGATACGTCAAAGAATGCTTGAAACCTTCCAAGCACGACTCGAAGGTTGTGGAATTGAAATGTGATAGTGCCTATCATGTTGAATCGGAGGAATTTCGTGATGAAAAATGTTGAAATCAAATATACAATAACGCATGAGTGGATTGAGGTTTTCGATTCGGGAGAGTGTAACGTCGGCATCACTGAACGGATTCAGGATGTCTATGGCAGCATTGTTTTTATCGAGTTGCCGGTGCTTGGCGAATACGAACAGGGAGAGATTATCGGACGCCTTGAGACCTCAGATGGACGCAATTTTTATATCTACGCACCCGTGAGCGGCGAAGTTTATGAAGTCAATACTGCCCTCGATGACGATATTGAATTGCTTAATCGTTTTCCAGAGGGTGATGGCTGGATCTGTAAATTCTATATGGAAAATCCGAGCGAAAAAGGCGCGCTTCTCAGCTTGCGTGAATACGAGGCGCATGAAGAGGAAGAACTCAACGAAGAAGAATACTTGCCAGAGACCGATTTTTACGAAAACGTTGAGGATTATTGAGTTAGCGATATTCTGTAAAGAGGCTATTCTATTACGGAAGTAATGAAAATACGTCTGACAATACTCAGTTTTGGCACTGGTAGCACAGTTTCTATCTGATAGCCTAAGTCGTTTAAGGGTTTACTGAGATCGCGGAGGTCTATGAACGCCGCTTTGGGTGCGCATGTCCGTAGGTTGGCTAAAATCTCAGCGTCTTGAGAGTTATCTTTGATGAGATTGATGCCGTAAGGTAAGTCGGTTGCGATCGCGTCGAATTGCCCGTTCACCTGTCTCGCATCGCCTAACGTGACATCTGCCGTGAGCCCAAAATGCCGAAGGTTCTTCGTCGTCGCGCCAATCATCCGTAGGTTAGTGTCATAACCAACTGCCCGGATGCCGCTATGCGCGGCGGACATCACAATTGTCCCGGTACCGCAGCACGGGTCGAGGAGGCTATCCCCCGGGCGCGCAACCAAATTGACAAGGACGCGCGCAAGTCGTGCCGGTAAAGAACTCGAAGTTACGTAAGGCCGTTGGTTGTGCGAAAGCCACATATTATCAGATTCGGAAAGGAGGCGTCCGAACCAGATTTTTTCAGCCGTGAAAACGACCAGAAAGGTAACTTGTGGACTGCTTAGATTCGCGTTCCCGCCAATAATGCTACCGATGTCCCGGGCAAGCTCCATAGAGTTTATCTTCAGACTTCGAGGTTTTTTCACGATGGACACCCGAAACTCGTCAGCGTGTAAACCCGCGGATCGGATGTCTGCCCGGAGTTCCGTAAGACTCGTTGTTTCAAAAAGGACTTCGCTACAACTCTTGAGATACGCGCCACGAGAGACATCAACGCGGTGTTCCGAAATCGAGATGCCGTGTGCATTTGGGGCAGATCCAGTCATAGCAATACACTCGGCAGTGACTAATTCTGTGAGTCGATCTGGTATTGCTGTCAGGTAGAGGTATATCGGGGTTGCTGGCGACTTCATCCTTTTGTAG
Source organism: Candidatus Poribacteria bacterium (assembly GCA_009843785.1). Lineage (GTDB taxonomy): Bacteria > Poribacteria > WGA-4E > WGA-4E > WGA-3G > WGA-3G. The sequence continues at coordinate 6,571 of VYCT01000038.1, forward strand.
CACTCCAAAGCAGATGTGAATTTAATGAAAGATCAATTCAAACAATTTATTATAGCACGATTAGCGGCAAAACTGCAATTAGATACCACAAAGGAATACTATGTCACAAACAGAAAAAGTCCGGATTGGACACAGTCCGGATTCCGATGATGCGTTTATGTTCTACGCCCTTGCTAAAGGGCTAATTCCAACGGACCCTTTTGAGATCGTTCATGTTATCGAAGATATTGAGACTTTAAATCGGCGCGCCCTCGCTGCTGAACTTGAAGTCACGGCGATCTCCGTTCACGCTTATGCTTATGTTGCTAAGGATTACGCGCTCATGCCTTGCGGAGCAAGTATTGGGGACCGTTATGGGCCACTTGTTGTCTCCAAGACACCGATCGACACCCTGGAAGGTAAACGTGTCGCTATCCCTGGTGAAATGACAACGGCTTACCTTACGCTTAGCCTTTTCCAACCCAATTTTGAGGCAGAAACCCGCCCATTTGATAAAATATTAGAGGCTGTCCAAAGAGACGAAGTGGACGCTGGACTCATTATTCATGAGGGACAGTTGACTTACGCACGCGAAGGACTTCATAAAGTTATTGATTTAGGAGAGTGGTGGTATGAGGAGACAGGGCTCCCGTTACCGCTCGGTGCTAACGTTATTCGCCGTAATCTCGGTGCCGAGAAGATACACAAGATAACGGCTTTGCTTAAACAGAGCATTCAGTACTCACTCGACCATCGGGCGCGCGGGTTAGAATACGCAATGACCTACGCCCGGGATATGGAGACCGCGCTCGCTGACAAGTTCGTCGGGATGTACGTCAATGACTATACACTCGATTATGGGGATAAAGGAAGAGCGGGAGTCCGTGAATTGCTCGACCGCGGCAACGCTGCAGGGATTATACCCCACCGTGTAGATGCTGACTTTGTTACACTGGAATAGTTTCCTAATACTATTGCTCGCAAGGCGAGGTGTTACACTTCGCCTTATATTTCCGAGGCAAACCATGGACACCAAACGCCGGAGACTTTTCCAATTAGAAAACGCTGATGGCAAGAAATTTGCACATGGCGTGTTATATGATGAAGGAAATGTACAAGTGTTGTGGCGGATAGATCGTGGTTACACTGCGGAACAGTATGCTTCTCTTAATTTTGTATTGGACTTGATGCCCGGAGTTACCGTGTTGCGCCTCGAAGATACTGAGCCAGGATCAGAAAATGGCAGATAGAACGGCGAGGTTTAACTTCTCTAACGGAGGCGCCGATCTCCGAGTTTAATGATCGCTCCGTTCTCCTGAGCGATGTACATATAGCCAAGTCCATCTAATGTTATACCCTCTTGCTCATCACCGGGTAAGAGGTATTTACCTAAAATTTTGCCTTCCCGACTCATTTCGACTAAAAGATTAGTTGTATCGCTAATGAGGACCAAGATATCGGCTTGAGAATCGTAGGTGATACCAGAGATGTCGATGAAGTTCATCTTATAAGCATTAATGATAGAGGCATCCGCTATTGCCGCTGTTTCAGTACGAAGCGGCACAACGACTTCACATACAACTGAAGACTCATCTTTTGCCTTAAGACTGAAGGATTGGTTGCCGACCCAAAAGGTACCGCCCTCCGGATGCGAAGCATCGGGCACAAAAGTGATCGCCTCAATGCCCATGCCACCTTTTTTCAACAGGAGTTCCCCTTTAAAATCTCTGGCAATTCTGAATTTTCTCTGAATTGTGAGCGTTTTCGGTTCAATCTCTATGATGACTTCATCGTCTTCAATAGCGGCATACAGCAGACCGGTCCCCGGATCCATTGTAATGCCTTCGATGTCAAGTTCATTTAAGCCTTTTGCCTGTATGAATGTTCCGTGTAGATTGATCTCATGGATGCTGCCTGAGTCATCAGCGATAAACAGGCTCCGCCGAGTTGGGTGATAGGTAATGCCAGATGGCTCTGCGATTTGTGCTTTGGTAATACTTCCGATCCAATTATAAGGGAGTGGTATCGGGCGCGAATCCGCTGTCTGTTGTGTCGCAGACTGCTCCATTTGCACTAAGAAATAGACAAGCAGGCCACTGACGCTTATGATTATCATGACGAGGAGCACTCTTTTGTAGGACATCAGGGTTCCTCCACGTTCGATTGATTTATTTAAAGTTAAAGGGGTGATTTACAAGACTGTACTTCTACTTTACCATGTTTTTTTCAGGAAATCAAGAAAAAACGAAAGTACTTTATATCAACGTAAACAGGGTTAAAAGTTATTACTTGATTGTGTGATTAAGGCAATCTGCAGAAAATTTTATGTTTTCCTTGACATACTGTTTCTGCTAATGGTATTATATTTTAACTCGCGATTTGTTGCGAGTTATGCCCGAAAACAAGGAGCGCGCTATGACGAACATGCCGAGGCTCGTCGTTGAAGTCTTTGAACACGTGAATTTTCACGGACGCAAGTTGACGTTAATCGAATCGGTACCGAATACCAGTGTGATTGGGGCTCAAGATATTATCTCTTCGATTAAAATCTATAAAGGGCCAGGGTTCAACGCGTCGCCAAACTACAAAGCCATTTTTCATGAGCATGAGAATTATAAGGGGCGTCGATTGGTTCTCGCACCTGGGTTTTATCCGAACATTCATGACATCCCCTACAATTTCGGAGATGCGATTACGGCTATCAGCTTTAGTCCATCGGCACACCCGACCCCACCAGAATATGGTGCTGTTCCTGTTATTATTGAAGTGTTCCGCGACATAGACTATGCGGGTCAACGGAGTGTCATTATGCGCGATGTCAGTTCGATTTTTGAGATCGGCATGAACGATACAATTTCATCGATTCGTATCCAGCGGGGGCCGAGCTTTCCGTTCAGTGGCTGCCATGTTATTTTTTATGAGCATGTGAATTTTGAAGGGCGGCGGTTGAACTTAAGTTTGAACTCGCGGGAATTTCAGTTGGGGCTCCGTAACCTCAGGTCGCTTCCGCATTCGCAATCATTCTCGGATATTATCTCGTCGATAAAAATTGTACCGTTAGGCGTATTTCGGGTCCTTATTGTCGTCAGTGATAGTTTGACAGGCGAACCTGCGGTGTTAGAGTCGCTAACGACACTTGAAGGATTGGAATTCCAATTTACAACTGTAAATATCAACGACAATCCAGAGAATCGCGGTGATCCGAACAACGCGGTTAAGCTTTCAAGCATCACACTTTCTAATTATGACATCATTTGGTTTACATGGAACGCACCCGGACATGATGGTGAATATTTCGTTGAAGATGCTGAGCAAGCCATCCAGGAATTTGTTCGAAAAGGTGGAATTGTCTGGGCTTCGGCAATGGATAACCACATTATCTCGCCTGATGGTGTGCATATCAGTGAACCACAATGGCGCGGCGACTGGATACCCGTCAACAGACATCCGATCCGTGTGATTAATTCTGAGGACTCCAACGTTCGGGTTACCGACGATGGGCAGAAAACCGGCATGTTTACTTGGCCTCACAAAATCAATGTAGATACCTTGATAACCGACGATCACTGGGTAACAGATGATCGGAGCTACCGAAAATTGGCAGTCAGAGAGGACAACGGTGATGCAGTGAGTGTGCAGCTGCAGTGGGGCGAGGGTTATTATGTCACTTTTGCTGTCGATACGCGTGATGCGCATCGCACCACTATGGCGAAACCTCTCATTGAAAATGCGCTATGTTACTTAGCAAACCTTGCCTGGCAGACATCTCCACGTCAACCGCTCAAAGGGCGATACCGGACGGCTCTCAGCGACGAGGAGATTTTCCGGTAAAATTTAGGTGTGCTTAAAACGTGCGCTGATGCATCCGTGCTATCATCCTATAGGAGAATTGAATGCGTTTCATTGCTGTTATCGTCTTCTTAATTGTTGTAGCAATCGCTATTAGCTGGTTCGCCTTCGACAGACTTGACAGTTTCGGGCAGGACAGTGTAATGCGATGGTCAATATTTGCGCTGATCGTATTGCTCACTATTTTGGCTGCCTTTGCTGCCGCAGTTATACGCTACCGGATACCGAAAGCCGATGTCGCGCTCGTGCGGACAGGTGGTTCAAAAGAAAAAATAAATATCACTAAAGGGCTCTGGGTTAACACGATCATCCATGAAATCAAAGAAATCTCCCTCAACACAATGCGGATTGAGGTGATTCGCGAAGGGACAGAGGCTTTGATTACTTATGACTTCAACCGTGGCGATGTCGAAGTTGTTTTTTATCTTAAAGTTGAACCCATAGAAGATGATGTTTTACGCGCCGCACAAGCACTTGGTGATAAATCCATGACACCGGAGACAGTGCGTGAGCTCATCGAACCTAAGCTCGAAGGCGCGTTGCGAAGCGTAGCAGCTGAAAGTGAAATCCAAGACCTGCTTCAGAAACGGCAAGAGTTTGCGGATAAAGTGCAAGCGGCATGCGGCGAAGATTTAGAAACTCAAAACGGCTTGACGCTTGAGACTGTATCCATTATCCGCGTCGACCAAACCCCTGTTGATACCCTTGATGCTGAAAACCGGTTTGATGCTGTCGGTATTCGTGAAATCACTGAAATTACAGCAGATCAATATCGTGAAAAAGTAGACATTGAGCAGCGCAAAGAGGTGGCTGTCGTTCAAATTGAAGTCAGTGCGCGTATAGAGAAATTTGAGGCTGAGCAGGAGCAGGCATGGGCAGAATCCGACCAGCAGAAAAATATCGCCATCTACGCCGCTGAACGGGAAGCGGAGACCCTAAAGTTCCAATTTGAGATGGAACAGAGTGTGCAAGAGCGTGAATATGAGATGAAGCAAGAGGTCGAGCGTGCACGTATCACACAAGAACAGGTCGTCCAAGAACGCGAAATTGAAATGAATCGGGATGTTGAAGTCGCCCGGGTACAGCAGGAACAGATTGTCGCAGAACGTGAGATTGAGAAAAACCTCATCGTCGAAACGCAGCAGATTGAACAATCTAAAGTCGTTCAACTCGCTGAAATTGAGCAGTTCCTCACTGTCCAGTTACAGAAAATTGAGCAGGAGCAGGCGATTGAGGTCCGTGAGATAGAGAAAGTATTGACGGTCGAAAAAGCACGCATTGCGCAAGAAGAGGGTGTGATGCTCCGAGATATTGAGCGTGAGTTGGTCGTTCAGACAGAACGCTTCAGTCAGGAGCAACAGGTGCAACAGCGCGAGATTGAGAAGAACCTCGTCGTTGAAACCGCTCAGATTGACCAG
>VYCT01000038.1:11826-30147 GCA_009843785.1 Candidatus Poribacteria bacterium
GCAACAGCGCGAGATTGAGAAGAACCTCGTCGTTGAAACCGCTCAGATTGACCAGCTGCGGCAAGTTGAAACCGCTGAGATCGCTAAAACATTGGCAGTAGAGTTGGCACGTATTGCAGCAGACCAACAGGAACAAATCCGAGGCATCGAAAAGGAATTAGCCGTAGAGAAGGCACGCATTGCGCAAGAAGAGGGTGTGATGCTCCGAGATATTGAGCGTGAGTTGGTCGTTCAGACAGAACGCTTCAGTCAGGAGCAACAGGTGCAACAGCGCGAGATTGAGAAGAACCTCGTCGTTGAAACCGCTCAGATTGACCAGATGCGACACGTGGAACTCGCCGAAATTGCTAAAATGTTGAATGTGGAGCAGTCTCGTATCGGTCAGGAGTTGCGTGTTGCGTTAACTGACGAAGACCGGAAAATCGAAGTTGCCGCTAAACAGCAGGTAACCGCACTCGCGGAGAAGGAAAAGTTAGTTGCGGAAGCTGAACGTATGGGCGCAGAAGTGAACGTGACTGCCACGGAAGAGGTGATGTCGGCGGAGTGGCAGCGCGAAGTTGCTGTCATCGGTGCAGAAGCACAGGCACAGCCGATTGAACGTCTCGCGGATGCAGTACTCGCTGAAGCGCGTGCAAAAGCACAGGGTGAGATGGCGGAATATGAAGCGCGGAATGTCGCTGAACAACGGGTGCTTGTCCAAGAAGCGATCTTGGAACTCATTAATGATGCCGATGATATTATCGAACAGATGATGAGACCGGTTGAGAAAATTGAAAGCATCAAGATTTTGGATATGGGCAACACCGATGGGCAAGGCGGAATCAACCGAAGCAGTATGGGTAGACTCGCAAATGCCTTGCTCGATACAGGGGCTATCTCTCCGATGCTTAAGGAACTGTTTAACTTCGCGGATGTAGATGCCCAACAAATTACAGACAAAATTGCTGAGTATCTGGCGGATCTCGTGAATCGTCCGAGTTGATTTTTTTACTGTACGCAAAGGTGTGAGCTTTTTATGGATTACTTGGGCGCAACTCCTAATCACATCAGTCTTTGTGAGGGAAAACATGCGACATGAGAGACGACAAACATCAGCCAGACGGCATAAGAGCCAGCGATGTCGCACCTGTCGTTCGAGCAATGGGAAACGCGTTTGTCCGGCACTCAGCGGTATGTTAATCTGTCCGGAATGCTGTAGAGCCAAACGTGCAAAGATTCCAGGGTGCGATGCGAAATGTCAGTACTACGCGCCACTCGTCGTATCAAGTAGAGTGCGTAAAAAACCAAATTTTCCAATCCATCGGTGTTTGATCAGCCGTTCTAAAGATACAGGTATGTTAATCATCGTTGGTACTCGAAAACGCCCGGATGGAAACTTGAAAGCCATGTTTCTCTTGCTTGATCTATGGAAGAAAGGTATCCGAGACTGTTTTTTTGATGCGAACCTCTCGGAAAAGCAGTTTGAGAAAGTTTCACAAAGAATCGCGAAAAGTTACAACCTGAATGAACCGTTAGATCTGCAGGACCCAGATGAACCTGAGGAAGTTATTCGAGTACCGAAGGATACGCTTATTGTTGAAGCGGATAACGCGATTCATCTTGATAAAGGTGTGAATATAGTTGATCACGCAGAAGCCTCCGGTGGCAAAGCTATTGACAGTGCCCCCGGTGCGCGCGCGACACACGAAATTTATATCCCCAAAACTGGGAAGTGGTACCTCTGGGCGCGAGTTTTCTTTGAATATAGCAAAGACTCTTATTGGATCGGTATGGATGACGCGCAGCCCAAGCCGTGGGATAGAGACGGCGGCCCAGGTGCAATAAAAATTTGGTCCGAGCCTGATGATACCTCTAAGTGGGGACGTTGGCTCTGGGATACCGCATCAAACGACACAACAGGTAAGAGATCCCGCAACACGCCTGCTTTTTTTCATATCAAACGAACGGGTTACTATCGCTTCTGGTCTAAAGGGCGGGAAGCCGGTTCACGCTTGGATCAGATTTTGCTTACCCGCGCCCGCGATTTCAACGCCCAAACTGAGACAGAAGGAAAAACCCTGCGACTCAGGTATTCACCACACCTCTACGAGCCCGCCTCCGTTCATGAATGTCGAAAACTTATTCGACATGCTGTGCAGATCGCGACTGTCGTTGATACGGAAATACCTTGGGAATTCAAATACTGGATCCGAGATATATGGGGCGACATTACCCGATTCCCTGAAACGGAAGGGTCGCTCTACAAATGTCCGAAATGTGCAGCGGATCTACCACAACAAGCGGTTGATCTGATCATACAACACGCTCAATCCGATGATATTCAGTTCTATATCTTATGCCGGAAATGCGGAGGCGAATTTGATTAAGCCGGTTGTCATCGCCCGTTATTCTACACATTTTACGCAAACAAGTGCTTGGCAGAAACTGATAATTAGCATTGTCAGCTTACTCTTCTTTTCTCTTTTCACACCGTTAAGTATTGCCGCCCCACCGAACCCTTATCTCTTTTTTAATGAAGATTCTACGAGTGGGGAATTAGTACCTAAGGCCCCTCAGAGTCGAATGGAATTTCTTGAGGCGTTGGAAGACTGTTGTCTCGCCAACGAGCAAGGGGTCTTACAGTCTGACGGTATAGAATATGTGCTCGCCTTAAAGATAGATTTTAGTGACATGCCAGGGCGCAGAGACGGCGCTGCGTTTGATAAGTATCTCTTTGCAACAGAAGGCGTTTCCCTCAAAACCTACTTTCTCGAAAATTCTTATGGGCAGATGGATGTTCAACCGGGTCCGATGGGAGGTGTCGTTCCAAAAGGCAACGCTTGGATTCGCGCCAAAAAACCGATGACGTATTACGGTGAAGGTGTCCGAATCTTGGAGCGTTATCGGGAATTGGTTCGTGAGGCTTGCGAAGGAGTAGATGAGCTGGTTGATTTTTCGCAATATGATAGAGACAATGACGGCATCGTAGATCATGTCTTCCTCATCCACTCGGGTAATGACCAAGCGTCTACTAATGTTATTGATTATGACATCCAGTCCCTTCTCATACCCGCTGTTAACGCTGTTCATGATGGTGTCCGGGTTAATACCGCTGCAATTGTTGCTGAAGAACCAGATTTTGAGCACCCACATTTAGGCATCTATTTTCATGAGTTCTTTCACGATTTCGGTGCCCCTGATATTTATCAAGTCTTTAGAGGACCACGCGACCATAAATGGGGACTAATGGGCGCTTTCGGACCCTATCAAGGGCCTGAAGAATTTGGGATCGGAAGTGGCTTGGAACCGAGCCATATCATGGGATATCTCAAGTGGGATTTTGATGCACGACCTCAAAACGGGCGCCTCGGTTGGATCCAACCCGTTGAGATAACCGAAAACCAGAAAATTGAGGTGCCCAGTTTTGAACTTGCTCCCAAAACCAATAAACTTTTCAAAATTGATATCCATTCGTCAAGAAATCCAGCGGCCGGGGAAGCACCGGAATTTTTTCTTATAGAAAACCGGAACAAGATGTCAGGAGCAACTTTTGATACCTATCTACCAGAATCAGGTATCCTCATCTGGCACATTGATGAAACGCAGCCCTACCCCGTTGGCACTTATGATGCCTCACATCAAGTATGGCTCGAAGATCCGACGGACCCTGAGCATCTCGGTATCTATCAACAAGACGGAGTTGAATCTATAAATGTGCAAGCGATAACCGACGGCGCCGCTTATTCTTCAGATGATGGACACACAGCCTTTACACCTGGCACGCTACCGAATAGTAATGCAAACGATGGCACTGTTACGGGTATCTCAATTACGAACATAGGCGCCGAAGGGTTAACGATCCCGTTGCTAATATCGTTTGGGGATACTTACGAACCTAATGATACAATTGTGACAGCGTTTCCTATCATGTATGGCGAAACTTATGAGTCTTTCATTTTTGACTCGACTGATGTCCGCGATGTCTATAAACTTGAAGCTGCCCGTGGGATTACGCTTTTAGTGACATTGGCTGATATTCCACCGAATAATAAATATCGGTTATCTCTTCACGCTGCGACTGGAGAAGTCTACGCTACGGGTGAAAATGCGACTGAGATTGCTGGATTAAAACTCATTTACCAACCTGACAGGACAGACACATTCTATCTCGTTGTAGAATCGGAGGAAGGATTCAGCAGTGTGGACTCTTACCGGTTGCGAGTGGAACAACTTCAGTCGGATACACTTGACTTTGAGGAGACACGCGTCTATCCGAACCCGCTGCGTCTCGCGAGTGAAACGCTGACGTTCGCTTATCGGCTCTCTGCCTCTCAAATCGTGGATAATGTTGACCTTGAGATATTTACACCTACAGGTGCCCTCGTCTATAAAGAAGCACACCAGAACGTATTCTCACAAGGAAAATTCGAGTGGCGCGGTACGAACCTGAGGGGGACACCTGTTGCATCTGGCATCTATATTTATCGCATCTCCGCAAAGCAGGAGGCGTTACTTATCCAAGAAATCGGAAAGTTCGGCGTTGTGAGGTAAGTTTTACGAATTCTTCTTAGATATTTCTTGACTAAAAATTGTAGTTATGCTAATTTGTATAATATATTCAGTTTTAGACGCGCCATTTGGACTTTACTCCGGCGTTCTCAAAATCAGTTGTAAAACTCAGGTACTGATTGGTTGAGTATCCCGGGATGCCAAGCGAAAAGAACTTGCCATTCGTTGAATGGTAACTAAGGAGGCAATATTATCAATGAAATGGTTGAATAAATTCACAGCACTCAATTTCGTCTTACTATTTGCACTCGCGTTTAGCGTGGCAGGTTGCGGTACTTCCCTCAGCAATCTGTCGCCGATTCAGCCTGTGCATAATATAGCGAAAGCGAAGATGGAACAGAGTAAAAACCCAAATGAAGATGTGGTTGTCCCAGCTGTCCCGGCTGAGTCACTCGCGAAACCGGTGTTGGACAAATACGGTATGGAGACTGTCGGATTCTGGATCGGCAAAGCACGCGATGCCAATATGGAAGCCTTAACCTACATATTCGCGTTCGACGAATATGCGCACGCTGAGGACCAATGGAGTAACTTCATCAGTGAATGGCCGGAGACGCAAAATCAGATTGAACTCGGCACGGGTGAAGATAGGAAGGTCGTTGATGTCATCATGATGTCTGATCATCCGCAACTCTTTGAGGTTCAGTCAAGACAGAAGATTCTAACCAAGACAGTGGATGGGATTACCGTTTCTATCGCATATTGGCGACGACCGGACTTAGACCGGAAGTACAATCGTGGGAACGCATTTTCACCTTTTTATGAGACCGAAGCCCTTCACCAAGGTGACAAAACAGATGTGTTTTATGTGAAGATTACGAACAATCGGAGCGAAGATATCATCTTTGACGTCAAAAAATGCCAGATCATCGATCAAGGCGAGAATATCTATCACGGGCTGAACTACAAGGATTTAGATGAACGTCTTCTCTACATGGCACGTGCAACAGGGCTCTATGTCAAAAATGGAATGGCGATCGCGCGGCGGATTTTGATCGAAAAACGGATGCCTATTGTTGAAAAACAGGTGGGGGCACACCGAACAGGTGTACCGCCGGGTAAAAGTGCGGAAGGGTTCCTGCCGTTTGTACAAACCAAGTATAACGCTCTGGAATTAAAGGTCATCCTACCCATCGAAAAGGCACCACCGCCAGGTGCGGCGCAACGGTATCAAACTATAGAATTCGAGTTCCCTTTCACACATGATCGCGGAATTCGCGTTGCCCAACCATCGCCGAGGCGTTATTAGATTATCTCGCTGCACACTCCCGTGCTGTGCCGATTTCGAGGTAGCTGCACTACGCTGAAAAAGAAACGACGCATACATATTTAGATGCCCGCTGTGACCGATCCGGCGGGCATCTTTTTTAGTCTTCCACAATTTCGCAGGCTGGTAGCGAAGCGAGAAACTGCTTCCCATAACTTCTCGTCTTGATTCGCGGATCAAGAATAACAACAATCCCTTTGTCAGTTTGTGTACGAATCAAGCGTCCAAAACCCTGTTTGAGGCGTAAAATTGCCTCCGGTAAACTGAACTCAAAAAACTCATTCCCGCCGCTTTCCTTGATCTGTTTCACGCGCGCTTCCATTACTGGATGTGTCGGCACCTCAAACGGCAGTCGAGTGATGATGACATTGCTGAGCGCTTCGCCGCGTACATCGACCCCCTCCCAGAAACTGGACGTTCCGAATAAAACGGAGTCCCTATCCTCACGAAAAGCCTGCAGCATGTCCGTCCGAGAGAGGTCACCCCCTTGTTTGAAAGTACTAATTCCCATATCCTCTAAGTCGGGTGCGACAGCGTCATAGACTTCGTCCATCATCTTGTAACTTGTAAAAAGGACGAACGCTTTGCCATGGGTCAGCTTGAGGTAATGTTGAATTTTAGCAATCACCGCTGCTATAAATTCGCTGCTGTTCGGGTCTGGCATCCCCTTCGGAATATGAATCTGAACCTGCTCTTTAAAATCGAACGGTGAGTGGGCAAGAAGTTCGCGACACTCACTTATCCCAACCCGCGCTTTAAAATAAGCAAAATTGCGATTTGTGGAGAGTGTAGCACTTGTCATCACGACGCTATTTTTTTCTCTGAACAGGTGATCTTGTAGCATCTGGTTTATATTCGCTGGTGTGGCGTTTAAGAGGATGCGGGGGGTCCGTCCGCGTGTTGATATTTCTGCCCAATAGACATAATCTGGATCGTTTTGCCGGATAATCATATCCAATTCGTCCCGAAGCCGTTGACAATTGCGATGGTGAGCAGTAATTTCCTGTTCGTCATCGTCTGTTTCGGCCTTATCTCGGAGACGTTTCAGTGTTCGCTCGATGTCCAGAAGCGGAGCATCCAATACGTTTTCGACAAAATCACCTTTATCAATACGCTCCGTAAGCGTGCCACCGAGTCCGCCACCCTCAATCGCTCCGATAGCATGAACGATACTATTGAAAAACTTATTCGTCTGTTCACGTGCATCTACAACTTGATCCTTTAGTTGCGGCGACTTGAGATGGGTTGCCAAACCTTCTTTACTCCGTTCATTGTAGAGCGAATCGAGAAACCATTTAACACGCGTGTTATTGAAGTTGACACTCGCGTGGTTGGTTGCTGTCGCTTCGAGATGATGCGCTTCATCAATGATGAGATAGTCGTAATCAGGCAAGATGCCGGCCGCTGCACCACTGTCTCTACGGATTGTGAGATCGCTAAAAAGGAGGTGATGGTTTACGATGAGCAGATCAGCGTTGCGCATCTCTCTACGGACTTTGAAATAGAAGCAGGTATCGTAAGTTTCACAGTTGCGTCCGAGACAGTTGTCCCTGTCAGAAGCAACCTTATCCCAAACCTGAGGATTAGGCTGCCACGGCAAGTCTGCCCGACTGCCATCCACTGTTAGGTTTACCCATTCTTTAATTTCTCCGACTTCATCTACTTCTTCGAGCGTGTCAAACAAACCCCGTTCATAACTGAGTAAATTTTTGAGGCGTCTTCGCGAGAGATAGTTGCGTCGCCCTTTTGCGAGTACGACGTTGAAGTCGCGAGGGAGGACCCGCTGCAGAAACGGAATGTCTTTTGTGACGAGCTGTTCTTGTAAACTGATGGTGTTTGTCGAAATGACGACGGTTTGTTCCGCTCTAAGCGCAAGGGAGATTGCGGGAATCAGATAAGCGAAGCTTTTGCCGATACCTGTTCCGGCTTCAACAATTAGGTGTTCGGCATCCGTCAAGGCTCGAGACACTTCGTGTGACATCTGGAGTTGCTCTTGTCGGAATTCATACCCGTCAAGATGTTGTGAAATAAGACCGCCCGGACTAAAAATTTCTCTGAGCGTCAGGGATGTTGATGTTGTCATATATTGGCATCTCACGGAGCGGGGTTTAGCACCGAGCAGTTTGAAGTGTGCGTAAATCGAATTGAGCAGATGCTCGCGCTTGGGTTTCCGCATCTTTCTTAATCAATAGCTAAGGTTGTAACTGCATAGTTATCTTTTCTTCGCCATGGCTGCTTTTGACATTAAGGACAAGTTCTTTAAGTTCTTGCTGCTGCTTTTGAAGAAGTGCCTCAAGCTCTTGGACGCTGTTGATATTTTCCCCATTAACAGCAGTAATGAGCGTGCCTATCGGAATCGGACTGTTGACTCGAACCATGTCAACGATAACGCCGCGATCTTTGTCCGTCAGATAGGTGTACCTTTCAAAATCACCCTTTTCTAACTTCCGCACGGATAACCCAAGTCGTCTCCAAGCGACGGAGTCAATTTCAACAAGCCTTCCAGCTTGTAGTGCGGGCATTTCCTCTATGGTAACATTGAACATCCGTTCATGCCCGTTGCGAAGGACTGTGATTTTCGATGCCTTACCGACTTGTGAGTCAGCGACCCACATTTTGAATTTATCAGTATCATCTACTTTCTGCCCATTATACTTAATAATAATGTCGCCCTGCTTTAGCCCACTGAGGTATGCAGGTGTGTTTTTGTAGACACCCTTAATGCGAATGCCTCGTCGAACTTCTTCCATACCAATTCCCAGAAACCCTCGAATGATCCGTCCGTTTTCAATCAACTGAGTTCCAATCTTTTCAACAAGATTACTGGAAATAGCGAACCCAGCACCCGCTCTAACTGCACCGGTCGCTGGCGAGTTGTCAGCGCGCCGAATTAAGGAGTTAACCCCGATGACCTCACCATGGATATTCAATAGGGGACCACCGCTGTTCCCAGTATTTATCCAAGCATCTGTTTGGATAAAATCCTGATATCGAATAATGCCCCTGTCGGGCAGGAATGAACGTCCTTTTCCACTCACAATCCCGGTCGTCACCGTATGGTTGAGTCGGAACGGATTTCCGATAGCGATAGCGAACTGTCCAACTTGGACCTCTTCTGAATTTGCCAGCGGAAGGGTAGGTAGTTCTTCTTTAGCGTCGATTTTTAAGACCGCAATATCCGTATTACGATCCACGCCGACTAATTTCGCGTCAAATTCGCTTTCATTAAGCAGCCGCACCTTGATAGTTGCTGCATCCCGTATCACATGTTCATTTGTGAGAATGTGTCCATCCTTGCGAAAGATGAATCCAGAACCTTCTTGGCTGTGATATTTCTCATCTTCCGCTCGTCGGGATGAAATGATGCCGACAATCGCAGGTGTGCTGCGTTTAGCAACACCTACGAAAGCGTTTTCGATTGAACGTAGCAATTCAACATCCGTCGGTTGATCTTTTGTGAAAGCACACGAGGAGATGATGCTTGCACTGACGACGAAAAGCAGCAAAGCAAAACAGACATAGATATTTTTTTTCATCAGATTTTCCTTTTGGCACGGTCCGCCATTTTCTAAGTTTCTTTAGTCTACTTCTGTATAGTATATTCTAACATAATCTTTGAGAGCATGTCAAAGTATTTTTTTGCGGATGGTATCCTATTTCACCGCAGAATCGCCAATTTCTCCAAGTAAGTATACGTCTCCCCCTTTGAAACAACCGAAATATGACACACATAAACACCTGCGGATACTGCCAACCCATAAGAGGTCTGCTGATTCCACCATGTCCGCCAGAGTCTTTGATTGCGTCGATCCGCGACACCTTCAATGCGTTTGATTAGGTTCCCGTCCGAATCATAGATATCTATCCGCATTTCGGATATATCTGCATTTGCCTCAACGCGAAATTCAGTTAAACCGTCTGAACGTGCTGGATTCGGAAAAACCACAACATCCTTCCACGCGAACACTTGTGTCAAAAGAGTGGACTGCGCAGCTGAGACTGCGCCCAGCGGGTACCGTGCTATTACTCGCAGGTCATTTTTCCCCGGTTTCAATGGCACCATTGCTGTCCAAGTCTGTGTTTCGCGATCCAGCACCGCCTCTACTTGACTTGGATAGACAATGATGTCGATTGGGAAATCTGAACGGAACGTTCCTGTGATTTCTAATGCATCCGCTTTCGTCGTTGGTGGCAGTTCCAGCGTTATCCGCGGGACCTGTCGCATTGGATCAAACATGTCTGTGAGAAGGCTGTCTATCGTAACAAGCACGAGCTGCGTCACTTTTCTCACCAACCTGAAGTTCACTTTATCGGCGGTATCGGCAGAAGTATGATAGAAAGTATTGGCAAGGTAGTTTTGGGAACCACGCCACGGTGTTGAACTTTCAGTCAAAGTTACGGCGTTGTACCCGTGATCCCAGAACGACTTGTGGGACGAAATATCAATGAACTCGTCTTGTGTGCGGCGAATTTTCAAACCGATATTGTACCAACTGTTCGCTATGATCAGTGCACGACTGATCCATGCTGAATCATTATTGCTAACAGTTTCAACGAGGTCGCTCCGCCAATTAAAGCCGAACATATCCAGATTAAAAACACAGACAATATGTTCTCGGACTCGGACGGTATCACCCGTATCATTATTTCCGTTCATGGTAGAAGCGTTCCGAACGTAGTACCGACTGCCGAGGAAACCGAGTTCCTCGCCGCCTAACGCGACAAATCTTAACTCGTGGTCGTATTCGTAGCGACTTAAGAGACGGGCCATTTCCAGCATCGCGGCGACTCCCGTTCCATTATTATTTGCGCCCGGGGCTGTAGATGCTAACGGATTCCAGCTCGGTTCGCGTCCTGCTTGTGTGTCGTAATGCGCGCAGATAATAAAGATACGCTTGCTCGACGTATTGGCGCGCGGCGGCAGAACGGCAACGATATTCTTAATCCCTCCAAAAACTTGTTCGCTTACTTGTAGACGCGGGGAACGGCGAAATTCGTTTGAAATGTAACGGACTACGTTCTTTGTTGCTTCGCGGTGATGCGCGCTCCGGGTTCGATGTGCGTGGAGACTACGCCCGAGTGAGACGTTTTCCTGCAGGGCAACTACTTGTGCTTCAAGAGCATCGGATTGCACGAACGTGAGTAATTCATCACCACGTTGCAAAAAGTTACTGTTATCTTCAGCCATAACAGATAACGGAATACATAGGAGAGAGAGAAGAACAACGTGTTTTTTTATTGCGTCTTGAAGGGTGTGTCTTAATTGCCTTGACATGCGTGCCAAAATTTTGTATCCTATTTAAGAGTTGCGTTCATTTTAACAGATTTCATTCGGGTTGTAAATAGAGGAATTAGCCATCAGCCATTAGTGGACGAGAAAATGCCAGCAAATCTGCCCCCGACCTACTACAAACTCAAGCATGAACATGAAGCCGCCAAGACGGATGAAGAACGATTGCGCATCTTAGAGGAGATGTTGCGCATTATCCCTAAGCACAAAGGCTCAGAAAAGGTGGTTTCGGATCTCCGGCGTCGCATTGCTGCGCACAAAAGAGCCCCATCAGAGAAAGGCGGTAAGGGGTCCGGTAGAAAAAGTTATAGCGAGCATATCCCAAAACAAGGCGCAGGGCAGATCGTTCTCTTAGGACCACCGAATACCGGTAAATCACAGATACTTGCGAAGTTCACAAACGCCAAACCGGAGGTGTCCGCGACACCTTATACAACGACCACGCCGTCCGTCGGGATGCTCCGTTATGAGAATATCCAATTTCAACTCATTGATACCCCATCTATCATGCAGGACTTCATTTCCCCGACAGTGCTAACACTCACTCGGAACGCGGATATTTCTCTACCCGTGCTAAGTCTCGCAAGCGACAATTTGTTGGATGATCTTGATGCGGTAACGGCACTCCTTAACGAAGCAGGCAATGGCACTCCAGAAAATGGACAGCTGATCATCGCAAACCAATTGGATGTCGTCGGCGCGGACGAGAGGTTAGAGATTCTCAAAGAATTTTATGGCGAGACGTTTCAGATTTATCCGATTTCTGCAGAAACAGGTGAGGGCAAAGATGTTTTATTTCAAGAACTCTATAGGGCGTTAGACATCTTGCGGGTCTATCCGAAGGCACCCGGTAAATCAGTCGAACGCGATGATCCGATCGTGCTTCCTATTGGTTCAACAGTCCTTGATGCCGCCGTCGGTTTACACAAAGATTTTCAGGAGTTCAAGTTCGCACGTATATGGGGACCGCAATGGCACGATGGACAATCTGTGAGTCGCAATGATGTCGTTTATGATGGAGATGTGGTCGAATTTCATTTGTAGTTAGCGTTTTGAAGGCGTGTCTATATCCGTTTCCCTAAGCACATAGGCCAATAAAGACAATCAATAGGCTGATATAATGAGAAATAAAAGAAAAACGTCCCTATATCTAATATACTCGCTTCTGATCCATTTTGTATTGGCATTAGTCGTATGGTGGTTTATTCCCAAACCGGTTCCGCAAGACCGATTCACGGACAAAATAGAAATTTTCATAGCGAATTTTAAACCCGCGCCTCTTGCTAAACCACGGAATTTTGTAGCACCCCCAGCACCTATCGTGGCAGAAGAAGAAAAACCCTCCGCACCGCCAAAACCGAAAGCCAGTTTAAGTGCATCGTGGCAGATAGCGAATCAAGACACAGCGACTCCCAAACTGAAAGCACGTAGACAAGACAGTGCTAATCACACATCAGAAGTCGGTAGCGCAGTGTCACATGCGGATCCTGTCGTCGGGAAACCTGCATATACGCCTGAGAATCTGCTAACAGTGAACGCACTTGCGCAACCGATAGCTGCACAGCCAACAGCACGGAAAATAGATTATGTAGCACCTCAAGGAGAAACGAAAGCGATTTCTTTAGACGCAGATGGTGTCTTAGATAGTTCTGGTGCCTCGCCGGGAATTGATGCGCCAAAGATCCACTACGGCAGTGAACGTGGCGATGCACTAAAAGCAGACGGTGTGGGCAATTCATGGGGTGGCGGTGGCTCTTCTGGGAGCGCGGATGTGGGAGGTGTTTTCGTCTATATGATGCAAGACATTGCACGCACACTCGCTCAAGCAACTACAACCGGAAAAGTTGATATTATTTTTGTGCTTGATGAAACCGCAAGTATGGTTGACAACATTCGCGGGATCCGTGCCTATGTTGATTTCTTATTTGAGGCTATGGAACGGGAAGGGCGCGATGCTACTTTCGGATTAGTAACATTCACAGATAAAACAAAAACATACGGACGCACCGACGATCTTGGAACCTTCAAGAACTGGCTTTTTAAAATAGGTGTTGATGGTGGCGGCGACATCGCTGAGGCAGGTTTAGATGGACTCATGGCAGCGGTAAAGGAGACTCAATTCCGTAAAGGCGCACAACGTCTCATTGTGCTCGCCAGTGATGGGGCGTTCCATGACGCGGATTACAATGGGAGATCTGCCTATAGCCTGGACGAAGTTATTGAGACCCTACAAAAAGCACAGGTCCGTGTTGATGTGATCGGAATTGATTACCTCCCTATCCAACAGATCGCATTGGCAACAGGAGGTACATGGCGCGCAATTCCCGGTAGAGGATACCTTGAATACGTCCCGCCGTTAACATTGACCGTGAAGTTGTTTTCCAAGTTAGGAACACTCAGACTTGGAAACGGAAAAATGGATGATCAGATTACTGTCTATATTAATAATCCACCGCGTCCGAAGCAACTAACTTTGACATGGAAAGTACTCAACCCTTTGGGTGAAAGGTGCTACGGTCCCTTCACAGAGAAAAAAGTGATTCCTGATGACGGTTCAAACGAAATAGAATTGACACCGGCAATTAATGACGAAGTGTTCCAGACGATACCGGGGGTCTATACGATTATCTATCGACTCGAAAATGAACAAGGACAACGGAGTATCCTACGACGGACAGTAACTTTTTAATCCACACGTAATATCGGTTCGGAAGATCGGCTCAATTATGAAAGATTTGATTTTTGAACAGTGCCATCATCATTTTAACGATATTGTCGCTATCCGGCGCGATATTCATCAGCATCCTGAAATAGGGTTTGATGTGGAACGCACGGCTGGTATCGCCGCAGATGCGCTGGATGCGCTCGGTATCCCCGTCAAAACAGGTATCGGTCGGACAGGGGTAGTCGGGGATATGGAGGTGCCCGGGGCATCAAAACGTATCGCATTGCGTGCAGACATGGACGCGCTTCCGATTCAGGAGCTGACCGATGTCCCTTACAAATCAAAAATTGACGGCAAAGCCCATCTATGCGGACACGATGCACACACGGCGATGCTGATCGGGACAGCCCGCATCCTTTCACACCTCCGAAGTCGCCTCAAGACACATGTTAGGTTTGTCTTCCAACCGAGCGAAGAGGTCTTCCCGGGTGGCGCAGAAGCAATGATAGCAGATGGTGTGTTAGAAGACGTAGACGAAATCTATGGTATACATGTCTTCCCGATCTACGCTGTTGGGGAATATGCCACGTGTGTTGGTCCAATGCTCGCCCAGTCTGATACTTTTCGGATTACGCTCACGGGTAGGGGTGGACACGCTGCGTTTCCACATCTCACGATTGATCCGATCATTATTGGCGCGCAGTATGTGACAGCCCTGCAGTCTATTGTCGCCAGAAACGTTGATCCATTAGATTCAGCAGTGGTCAGTGTGACACAACTGCATGGCGGGGATGCCAATCTACAAAATGGACTTGCAGGGGCGGCACTCAATGTTATCCCTCCTGAAGTTCTTATAGGCGGTACGGTACGGACACTTCAAAAAACCGTCCAAACACGCGTCCGAGAGCAGCTGGAGCGTCTCATTGCGGGTTTAGCAGATGCTAACAATGCCACTTACACTTTTGATTACCAAGAGGGATGTCCGGTGACATATAATCACGAACCTTGTGTTACTAATGTTGTATCTCAGGCACGGGAATTGGTCGGAGAGGAGAATCTCATATTTCCAGTGCTGCCGATATTGGGTGGCGAAGATTTCGGATGCTATTCTCAAGAAATTCCTGCCTGTTTTGTGATGGTCGGTGCTGGAAACGCGGAGAGAGGTATTGTGAATATGTGTCATCATCCACAATTTGACATTGATGAAACTTGTATGATTTACGGCATGGCACTGCTGACACGTCTTGCGATACATTAAACGCCTGCAGCAAACCCACCCAATGCACAATTCTATTTTAACAACCGTTTCAATCCGAGCCAGAACTATAAAAACGGAGACCAAAATGCAAAGACGCGTCATTTTTCTTTCCATTTTATCCCTATTTCTTACTGTTGCCGTTGGAGAAGGACCGCATACTTTTGCCCAAATTCAACGCACGCCTACTGTTCAGGAAGTTCATCCTTTGTTAGACCCGCTTGAAGCGGCACATGATCATTATCACGAGCGTCGATACATGGAGGCGATTAAGGCGTACGAGGCGTTGATCGAAAAAGGTATTCCTAACGCTGATGGTTCGCACACACCACTTCAGCAAAGCCAAAAAGAATCGATCCGCTTGATGTTAGGACAGAGTTACGCCAAAACGGGTGAAGATGCCGCAGCGCAACGTATTTTCAGAGAAATTGTTGACGAAAACCCTAACGGTTCTTATGCCACGCGGGCGTTGCATCGGTTAGCGAATCTTCATTGGGAGCGCTATCAGTTTCGGGAAGCGATTCTACAGTGTAAACAAATTCTCAAGCAACACCCGGACACGGCTGCTGCGGCTACGGCTGCCTATCTCGTTGGGCAGTACGAACAAGCAGAGGGAAAATCTGAGGAAGCGATGAAGAGCTACAAGTATTTCCTTGACAACTTCCCGACTTCACCCTACCGTACCACCGCTGTCAATAGACTTATTCAACTTTACATTACAAACCGTCGCTACGCGGAGGCTGAGAAACTGATTCAAGAACGGATGCAACAGTATCCTGATGATAGCACGTTGCTGGTGCAATTAGCAGAACTCTATCAGAAACAGAACGACTACCCAAAGGCATTTGAACTTTACCGTAAAGCCATTAAACAGAATCCGGATAATACAAACTTGCGTCAGAAGTTAGGGGATCTCTACGCTGAAACAGGAAAAACTGCCCAAGCAGTGGCTGAATGGAAAAAATTAGTCACAGGTGATGCGAATCGACCTGATCGGCATCAACAACTCGGCACAATTTATCTTTCTCATAAGATGTATCCAGAGGCGATTGCGGCATATCAACAGGCTATTCGTTTGAGCCCACAAGATAGTTATCTCTATACACAATTGGCAGCGGCGTACAAAATTCAGGGCAAAATTCGAGAAGCAGCAGACGTTTACATTGATGCCTTGCAGCGTGTCGGTCTCGAAAGGAGTCAACGGGAACTGATCTGGAACGCAATGCTTGAGATTTACGAAGGGGCACAATACAAACCCCTTCAGGAACAACTCATTGCGCTGCTTCAAAAACAGCGACCTCAATCCGGGCATCATCCGCATATCGTTATGACGCTCGGTGAACTCCTTTTCTATGCAGGAAAAGCAACACAGGCACTCGAATCCTTCACATATCTCTATCGAAGTTATCCGACACATACTGACGCAACGCTTGAGAGATACGCGCGGATCCTTGAACGCAACGAAAACCTACAGGCTTCCGCTAATTTCTACAAGGCGTTGCTAACAAATTCAGTTGACAGAAACCGCATCAGAAACACACGTTTCAAGCTCGCAGCACTTTATGAGAAGATGGAACAGTGGGATGAAGCAGTGGCACTTTTGAAAGAACAGATCAAAAGTGGCGAGGCATCTGTCAAAGACGAGTTGCTGCTCGGTCAACTACAACTGCGCGGTCTGCGCGCACCGAAAGCTGCCCAGATGACTTTTGAACCGCTACTCACGCAACGATTGCCTACGACGCAATTAGTGGAAACACAATTGGCTTTAGGCGAATGCCATATCTTACTCAAACGCTACACACTCGCAAGAGAGGTGCTTGCGCCGATAGCCAACCGTCCGAACCGTCTCCGCGCGACGGCTCGAAAACTGATAGGTGATTCCTATTTTTTCGCTTCAGATTTTGAGCAAGCTGTCAAGGAATATAATCTTGTTATTCAGACCTCGAAATCCGATCGACTCACGAATGATGCACTCGAACGCATCATCCTCATCCAGGATCACCCGGATTATTTTAAGGTGCCGCTCACAGATTACGCGACCGCCCTGCAACTTTATCTCAGCGGACATACAGAAGACGCTCTCCAGCAGTGCCAACGAACACTTGATGTCTATCCGCAAGCCACTATTGTTGACGATATATGGCTGCTGATAGGTAACATCTACCGCGAAACGGGTAAGGCTGACGAGGCGATCAATGCGTATCAGCAGATCGTTGCCCAGGAGAGTGCTATCGCTGCGGAAGCACTGGTAAACATCGCCGAAATTTATCGCCAGAAATCTGATTTTGTCAACGCTGTTGCTACCTATACGACGGTCATCACCGATTATCCTGAGAATGTTATCGTCGTCCATGCGCGCCAGCAACTTGATGAACTCGCGAAAGTGCAGCAGAAGAGATAATAGACCCATCTTAAATTAACGTGAGTTTGACAAATATTTAGGGAAACCGACGCATTTCCTCTTAAAGTACCCTTCCTGTCCACGCAAGAAGTGCCCCGCTTCGTGCTTGACTCATCCCCTGAAGCACGCAACCGACTCATCCTGTTCCATTGTTCCATCCGCGTCTTGTAATACCATTTCTAAAAGTTTATATTAGACCTTATAATGATTTAGCTGCCGTTTTCGTTTGTCTCTGATAAAATTCTGCCTAAAAGATAATAACGTCCTGTTTTTGACCCAGAAAAAACGCGCACAATAAAGTGTTAAACCGCGTTTAAGCAATTTTTGCGTGTGCTTAAGCAATTGTTGCGTGTGCTTAAGCAATTTTTGCGTGTGTCTTCATAGAGAAAAGAACCCAAACGGTTGCCATTTCCACAGCGAGTAGGAGGTTTTGAAAAAAATAAGGGGGCTTATAACGCTGATAAACTCATGGGCTGTCTACTTTCGCACGCGTAAAATATCTTAGCATTTCAGGAACTTTCAGACACATTGGCATGAAACTTGCTACATATGCTATAGAACAGAAAGCAGAACTGGACAGAAGGTGTGCTATATGTTTTCTCGGCTCATGTCGAGATTGAATGCAGAAGGAAAATTTAATCCTTGTAGTTATTGGTTTCGCTGATACAGTTGCATTGACTTTATACATGAGCCGTTTTCTCATATAGTGTCTTGTGCAAGAAAAGGTATTGAAGTTGGACAATGTATTTTAAATCGCTATAATGTCTATTACATTAACCTGAAACCGTCCACCCAGGCCCGGTAGGTTCGGTTTCCTAACCGAACCGGACATGATTCAAAAATGGTGGCATTTTTAAGATGGATCATCAATTAGATTTGGTATAACATCAATTGC
>VYCT01000314.1 GCA_009843785.1 Candidatus Poribacteria bacterium
CGCATCAAACTAAAAAGACTATACCCGCAAGTTCAAAGTTGAAAGAATACTAGAAGATAATTAGTGCCGGACGTGCTTTGAATGTGAAGTCCTTTTGTATAGATATGCACCATGGCACAGTGGGAATCTGAGACAAAAAGGCTTTGTATTATATTCATCCGGCGTAGAAATGTATCTGACTGAGTACATCATTATTATTGCGTTAAAGGGGTAGTCACTGTGGATTGCTTTGAAGATTTGAAAAATTTGTATGACGAAATGGTAGAGGAAAGAGGTGCAGAAGCCTATAAATACATCCATGAACTTTTGGAAAAGGCACAGGAACTTCGCTACGCCTATCTTGCTGTGCATGCCCCAGGCAAGGACAAAGGTCAGAGTTGGCGTTCTTTTATCGGGAATAATTTTGAAAAACTCCTCCAACACATTATCACAGAGGCAATCAAATCGCATGAAGTACAGGTAATTGGCGGTCGAAAATTAAAGGGAAAACGGCTGTCCCAAGAGTTAGACGCTGTTAAGCAAAACTTGACAGTTAATTACGGCAGATTTGGAGAACTTTTACCTGATGCTGACATTGTTATTTACAAACCTGAAAAATCGCGGGTCATCGCTGTTATTTCAAGTAAAACCTCTTTGAGAGAACGAGTTGTCCAAACAAGTTACTGGAAGTCCAAGTTTCAGGACAGTGAGCATACAAAGCACATCAAGGTTTATTTGATTACACCTGATAGAGACAAAGACTTGACGAAGGTGGATCCCGCTAAAAAACCACGAATCATTGCAGAGATAGATCTTGATGGCACATATGTGTTAACAACGGAAGCACTTGAGGAGAGCGACAACGTCAAATTGTTTGAACATTTTATTCATGATCTTAAACAGGTCATAGAAGAGAGTCAATAGCATCATGAAAATAGCAAATGCCCCATGTTCTTGGGGCGTGCTTGAGTTTGAATTGGACGGCGAAGCACCCGGTTACGCACAAGTATTAGACGAGATGCACGCCATCGGTTACATCGGCACCGAACTGGGAGATTGGGGGTTTATGCCGACGAATGCAGGGCAACTTCGCGACGAACTTGCGAAGCGACAATTAACGCTGTTAGGTGCATTTGTAGGGGTAGCACTCGTCAATGCAGAGGTGCACATAGCAGGCGAAGCAACAGCACTACGTCACGCCCGTTTGTTAGCAGGTGTTAGTGGAAAAATGCCGTTCATCGTCCTTTCAGATGATAATGCCTCCACGGAACTGCGTACCCACTATGCCGGTCGTGTCCGTCCTGAACACGGATTGACACCCGCACAGTGGGACACTTTTGTACAGGGCGTACACCGTATCGCCCGATCCGTGCGGGAGGAGACTGGACTTCGCACCGTTTTTCATCCGCATTGTGCAGGGTATATAGAGACAGCGGCGGAGGTGGATACATTGATGGAACACACCGACCCTGATCTCGTCGGGTTGTGTTTCGATACCGGACATTACCGATTCGGTGGTGGTGATCCGCTTGAAGCGTATGCTCGGCACGCGGATCGCATCTGGCACGTCCATTTCAAGGATTGCCATCCTGACATCGCTGCCCGTTCTCGGAAAAATGAGTGGGATTACTTTGCATCTGTCGGAAACGGTGTTTTTTGCGAGTTAGGCAACGGAGATGTCGATTTTCCTGCGTTCCTTACGGAGTTGCGAAATCGGAATTACGACGGTTGGATTGTTGTGGAGCAAGATGTCCTACCGGGGATGGGCAGCCCTTATGAGAGCGCAGAGCGGAACCTTCGGTATCTAAATTCAATTCTGTAGCAGTAAAAAACAACGTTAGCGTTAGGAGACCTTTGATGAACAAATCTTCAAAAATCCGTGTCGGTCTTATCGGTGCTGGACGTATCGGTAAATTGCACATTGAACACCTCGTCCAGAATATACCAGAAATTGAACTGGTCACGCTTTGCAGTTTGAACCTCCCGAACCTAAAGTCTATTGCCGAACAGTATAATGTCCCGAAAGTGACAACCGATTACAATACCCTCTTGGCGGATCCACAAATTGACGCTGTGCTTATCACCGCTTCAACAAATACACATGTAGAAATGAGCCAAGCCGCAGCGAAGGCAGGAAAACACATCTTTTGCGAGAAACCGATATCCTTGGACTTGGAACAGATTGACGAAACCTTGGCGATCGTGGAAAAGGCAGGTGTGAAGTTTCAGGTCGGTTTTAATCGTAGGTTTGATGTGAGTTTTAAGCGTGTGCGTGAAGCGGTTGCCTCTGGCGAGATCGGCGAGCCGCACATCATGCGGATTTCGAGCCGAGACCCGGCACCACCGCCGATTGAATACGTCAAGGTCTCCGGTGGGATTTTTCTTGACATGACAATCCACGATTTCGATATGGCACGCTATCTAATTGGGGATGAGGTGGTTGAAGTCTATGCAACAGGCGGGGTACGCGTCGATCCGAAAATCGGTGAGGCAGGTGATATTGACACGACGGTTATCACCTTACGATTCCAGAATGGGGTTATCGGAACAATTGATAACAGTAGAGAGGCTGTCTACGGCTATGACCAGCGGGTTGAGGTTTTCGGCGCAAAAGGGATGGTTACGGCGACGAACCCACTGACAGATACTGTTACCTTTAGCGGTAGCGATGGGAGCCGTGCGGCATCGCCCCCATATTTCTTTGTGGAACGCTACAAACCAGCATTTCTCTCCGAATTGCAAGCGTTCTTTACATGCATCCAAGAAGACACACTACCAGCAGTTACAGGTGCAGATGGTCGGGCACCTGTCGTGATAGGTTTTGCAGCGTTGAAATCGCTGCGTGAAAATCGTCCTGTCCGTTTGTCGGAAATTGAGGGGTAAAGTGCTGAGCAGATGCCCTACTCACCACCGACATCACCGACTTCGATTTCGATTTCATCTCGATTTCGGATACGTTCCACGAGTCCGTCCCGGATGTCCACGATCCGGTCAGAGACATCGAGCATCTTCAGATCGTGTGTTGCTGAAATTACAGTAACGCCCTGCTCTGTATTCAAACGTTTAATGAGGTCAATAATTTCGCGTCCCGTAATGGTATCAAGGTTTGCCGTCGGTTCATCGGCGAGAACGATGCTCGGATCATTGGCAAGTGCTCTCGCGATAGCGACGCGTTGACGCTGACCCCCGGAGAGTTCGTCAGGGAGATGGTACATCCTGTCCCCTAAACCTACCATATCCAGCAATTTTTCCGCTTTGTCATTGCGATCTTTCTCAGAAATCCCAGCGAAAATCATAGGCAGCGTTACGTTGCCGTGCGCGCTCCGAACGTGCAGCAAGTTATAACTCTGAAAGATGTAGCCTACGCGGTGGCACCGAAACGCCGCAATCTGTCTTTGCGAAAGTTGGGACATGTTTTGTCCGTCGATGTAGACCTGTCCCTCTGTGGGGCGGTCAAGCGCACCGATCATGTTAAAGAGTGTAGATTTACCGGAACCGGAGGGACCCATAAGCGAGATATACTCGCCGCGTTCAATCTCAATATTGATGCCGTCCAAAGCACGAAGAATGTTTGAACCCATGCGATATTCTTTGACAACATCTTCAGTTTTCACAACGATATCATTCATAATTTGCCTCCGTGCTTATACCTCGGTACGCATCGCTTCAGCCGGTGGGAGTTTCGCAGCACGCCACGCAGGGAACGAGGAACCGATGACTGCCAAAATCATGCCGAGTATACATCCAATCAGGATGACGATTATCACACCAAGCTGCATCGGTCCGTTTTCAGGCTGCGCTGGTAATAGTGGGAAATAGAAGAATAAATCTAACCCATAGTCTTTAAGTCCTAAAAGTACTGCACCCAGTGTTCCGAGGAGTGCACCGATCAGTGCCCCGGAGAACCCTTGGAATCCTGATTCAAGCAGGAACAGTCTAACCACGAATCCATCTAATGCACCGAGACATTTCATTGTACCGATCTCACGGAAACGCTCTGTTACTGCCATCAGCATTGAGTTGGCGATACCTACCACACAGACAATCAAAGACATAACAATGAGCCATATATCTTTTGTGGAAATACCTTGTTCCGTTGTCTCTTCAAAAGTGTTAATTGTGGATTGGCGTCCGCTCTCCTGTAGCGCGACACCGATTTCGTTGTTCGTCCATACCGAGACCAAGAACGCAATACCGAGTGTAATGCCGGCTGTCGTGATTATTGAACGACCAAAACGGATTTTTAAACTCTGAAAACTAATCCGTAGCGATTCTACGAAAGGCAGATCAATCTGTTCTTCAATTGGTGTTCTTTGCTGCAAATTTTTGTCTCCTTATTTT
>VYCT01000241.1 GCA_009843785.1 Candidatus Poribacteria bacterium
ATTTTCCTGTAGGAGCGAGCTGTGCTCGCGATCTTTGAGAAAAAACGTCAACATCTGTAAACGAAAATCGAAATCGAAACCGAGAACTAAATAGCCCTGGCTGAAAACAAAAAACACTTGATTTTTCTGCCGAAATGTGCTATGATATAGGCGTGTATGCAGTATATTTTCCGTTTCGCTTTACCGATAACAATAGCAAGTTAAGACTGTCAAAAAAGGAGATAATTGCTAATGTTAAACACAATTCCGAAAGCATTTTTTGCATATCCATCAAGTGGAGACACTTTAAAAGAGGCAATCCGAGACGCTGTTCCAAAATTAAATAAAAGTAGGCTAGTAAATATAAAATCTTGGGAGGAATGCAATTCCAGCGGAAATTTTATTATCAAAACCATCCGTCAAGAAATCGACGAAGCTGAACTCTTCTTTGCCGACTTGACAGGATTGAACCACAATGTGATGTTTGAACTTGGCTATGCAATAGCTCATGATAAACGGATCTGGTTAATATTTGATGACACGATCACAGAAGCAAAAAAATTGTTTAATCAGTTGGGGGTTTTGAGCACCGTTGCATATACTCGGTGCTGCAATTCCGATGACATCGTTAAGGGTTTCCACAAAGAAAAACCCTACGCGAGCATAAAGAATACACTTTTTGAAGATGAAATAAAACCTAGTCTAAAAGATAATAGTTATCCGAGCATTTTTCACTTGAAAAGAGAGCACGAAGACCAAGCCGCTGTCCGCGTGTCTAATTTACTTCAAAAAAAATTCGCCAAAAGAATTACTATTGATGACCCTCGTGAATCCACTGTCCAGTCGCTGGCTTGGTATGGCAGCAATGTTTTTAACTGTAACGGCATGGTTTGCCACTTTATGAGCCTTAAAAGAGAAGGTGGATATATTCAAACTGCTCGACACGCCTTGGTTTGTGGTATGGCTTATGGTTGGAAAAAACCGTTGCTTATGCTTGCCGAGGACGATTTTCTACCACCTATTGATTTTCGTGATGACCTAAGATCTTATAAAACAGCAGCAGAGGCACTTAGATATTTGAACGAGTGGATCCCTCCTATAGAACAAACTCTGAAAGTCATACAAGAAGCAACTGCGGTTCAACATACAGCAAAACTAGCTAGTGATCTTAGAAATTTACGTTTTGGAGATCATGTCGCTGAATATGAAGAAGAAAGTCTAGTAGAGAAATACTTTATTCCAACAGCTGCATACGATGACGCTGTGAGAGGTAATCAAACCCTATTTGTTGGTCGCAAAGGGTCAGGTAAAACTGCTAACTTGATAA
Organism: Candidatus Poribacteria bacterium; assembly: GCA_009843785.1. Taxonomy (GTDB): domain Bacteria; phylum Poribacteria; class WGA-4E; order WGA-4E; family WGA-3G; genus WGA-3G. The sequence continues at coordinate 1,307 of VYCT01000241.1, forward strand.
AATTAAAAGATGAACTCAATAGGCACCAGCGAAATGTGGTATGTGTAATAAAACCACAACGATCCCAGATGCTAGCGGTAGTAGATCTGCTAAAACAGTATCAACATCGAAAAGATAAGATATCTGCAGTAGAAAGCCTATGGAAATTTTTGCTCCTGACTGAAATTGCCCATACGATTTATAACAATCCGCCATCGGTTCAGAGTGCTGACGCAGCAGAGCGTTTCTTCAATTTTGCTGAGAAAAATAGGAAAACAATTTGTGAAGATTTTTCCACAAGATTAGAGATATGTACTCAAGACATTAAAGAAAAAATAGAAGGATCCAATGATGAAAACATTCATTCTTCAGTCTCTGAGATTTTGCACAGTCACACTTTGAAACAATTGCGGATAGAATTAGGCAATTTCCTATCAAACGAGCAACGAGTTGCCATTTTAGTTGATAATCTGGACCAAGCATGGGAGCGGCAAAACGATATAGAGGCATTGTCTGAAATTTTGTGGAGTTTGCTAGAGGTAGCCAAACAACTTCCTACAGAACTTCAACAACAAAGTAGTAAACAGGAAAGAATAAAACTTAGTCTTACCATTTTTTTGCGGTCCGACATTTTCTACAGAATTAGGCAAGTTGCTGCTGAACCAGATAAAATGACTTATTCTCTGCTAAAATGGGATGATCCAGAGCTGCTGTCCATAATAGAGGAACGATTTTGTGCCTCGTTTGATACGCCAGACCCTGCTATTTTATGGGATGAATACTTCTGCCCAACCGTTAATGGAACACCCACTAAAGAGTATATAACTAGTACTGTCCTAAAAAGACCAAGAGACCTTATCTACTTCGTAAATACTGCAGTAACAACAGCTATTAATAAAAGACATCCACTGATAGAACAAGAAGATATATTTGAGGCAGAGAAACAGTATTTCTCACAAGTCCTTGATAGTATTAGATCAGAAAATACCTCACCCGATATCAATCTTGAAAATGTTATCTATGAGTTCATTGGAATGCCCGTTACCTTATCCAAAAATCAGGTAATAGAGACATTACAATCAGTGGAGATTCCAGCAGAAAAGATAGAGTCTACGATCAACATTCTTCATGACTTAACGTTTCTTGGAATAGAAGTGGGAGAAGATCAGTTTGCTTTTTCCGAAGAACCAGAGAGTTCTCGTAAAAACAAAATTATGGCTCGGAACTTCGCAAAAAAGAAAGGGCAAGAAGAACGTTTTCAGATACATAAAGCCTTCCGAGCATTTTTAGAGATCAAAGAAATCTAAGACTCATCACACCTCCATTCCCGCATCCCGATATGTTTGCTTAATCAATTCAATCTCCGCATCGATTAAGCCATACAACTTATACACCAACTCGTCTATCTCCTGCTCAATGTCACGCACACCATTCGCTTCTGGATCTGCCAATATCTGTTCAACAAGACGCGACAACTCTGCTTTCTGTGCTGTAGTCCGATCTGCTATTGGGACATGTTTCATGTATTGCGCAAAGAAACGCAAACCACCACCTGCCCATGGGTCGTTAAGGCTCTGAAATCTATGCCGCGCATACCAATCAAAGATTAGACTGTTTAAAATAGCGAGTAAGGAAAAATCATTAGTAGGTATGAAATACGTTGTGTCTAATCCAAAGGTGCCCTTAGTGTCATAGCAAGCGTAGAGGAATTTCGCCATATTTCGGTAGATAATTTTCGGTTTTTCAAACTCATCATAATAGGCACATGATCGAAGCTCCCAATAAAATTTTCCTTTGTTGGTACTTGCAATCAGTCGTTCTTGATAACCAATTAGATGTTGATAGATTGCGGGGTAAGTTTTAGCGAAAATCCTCTCTGCTTCTGAATCACTTTTAGCACTTGACCACGGCCATTTTCTATCAGTACTGCTCGCTATCGCTATCAAGTAATTCTGTGTTGACATTGCTTGCCATTTACGAAGATTTCTACCTCTCAGCACAGGTTTTATGAGTTCAGCACTTTTCGCGTCTTCAGCAATCAATTGCTGACGGGCATATCCATCAATGATAAATGCATCGTTGCATCCAGTTATTACTCCTATATAGAAAGCCCCATCCACATATTCTTCTAAAGGCGTGCCAGTCTTCTGGAGTTTTTCGAGGAGCCTTAGTGCCTCCGGCAATGCCAATGCCCAACCTTCTGGTGACAAATCGTGAGTATACATAGAAATGGCGTGCTTTTGAAACGCATCGGAGAGGCGTGGGATATCTGCTTCGTCCCGAAATGTAGCTACAAAGAAAGCCCCGCCACTCGGTGCAGCCTTCTCAACAAGGAGAATACAAGTATCCACACTTGCTTTAAAAACTGGAAGATCCCCAAAATCAAGCAGTTTGTGAATGGATACTTTATCGGTAAAGAACTGCCGAAGTTTCTTACCGTATCTTCCTCGCAGAAACTTATTAGAGGAGATGTAAGTGAGAATCCCATCTGCGCGAAGTAGTTCTGTCCCGCGCTTGTAAAAGTAAACGTAAAGATCCGCCATACCTGTAAAGAAATCACCAAACCGAGTCTTCAAAGTAGTCTTGAGATGATGAATCTTGTGATGCCGTACATAGGGTGGGTTACCAATGACAATATCAAATCCGCCCTCTTGGAATACCTCTGGAAACTCAACCTGCCAGACAAATTCATCATCGCTTGCTTGCCATTCTTGAAGGTTTTCTTTGAGTTCAGCAATATCTTCTCGGAGTCTCTGTTTCTCAGGCTCAGTGTGGGTGACCAGAAATTCGGCCTGATGTTCCTGAATCTGATCAATCAAGTGGCTCGCGAGACTGATCTGTTCTGGTGCGGGCCCCGTCAAACTATCCCCTGTTGCGACTTTATAATCGAGGTTGGGTAGCGGTTCTGGGATATCACCTTCATAATCAACAGCGAGGCTGAGCCACAAACGGAGCATAGCGGTCACTTGCCCCCATTTTTTTCTGAAGGTTTGTGGTGAAAGGTTTTTGTTGTT
>VYCT01000012.1 GCA_009843785.1 Candidatus Poribacteria bacterium
ATACACTCGCAAGTGCCAGTGCTGACACCACTATTATGCTATGGAACGTCGCATCCGGTGAACAACAACAAACGCTGCGCGGACATACCGATGCCGTTTACGACATCGCCTTCAATGCCAGCGGAGATACACTCGCAAGTGCCAGTGCTGACACCACTATTATGCTATGGAACGTCGCATCTGGGGAGCCACAGCGGACATTACCCGGCCATACGGATGCTGTCTATACTGTCGCTTTCAACCCAAACGGAGGGAACCTTGTGAGTGGCGGTAGAGATGGCACCATTCGTTTGTGGCATACGACCTTCGGTGTGACCCAGCGGACGCTAACTGGACACACGGGTGCTATCTTAAGTATTGCGTTCGGGGCAAATGGTGACACACTCGCGAGTGGGAGTGGTGATGGTACGATCCGCGTGTGGAACGCTGCATCCGGTCAGCACAATCTGACGCTTGAAGGACATACGGGGGTGGTTCTGAGCGTTGCGTACAGTTCCAGCGGTGGAACGCTTGCAAGTGCCAGTACGGATGGCACTATTCGCTTGTGGGATGCTGTCTTCGGCGGGCACAGACAGACACTCACAGGATATACAGATTATATCAATAGCGTTGCATTTCATACAACTGCCGGAACGCTTGCAAGCGGTAGTGCGAACGGGACAGTGCATCTGTGGAATACAAACGCTGGCGTATCCACGTACACTTTGACCGGTCATACAGATTGGGTCGGGAGCGTCGCATTCAGTCCCAACGGTCAAACGTTGGCAAGTGGGAGTAACGACGGCACCATCCGTCTATGGAATGTTGCATCCGGCGAACATCAGCAAACACTCACAGAACATGCAGATGCCGTCAGAAGTGTTAGGTTCAGCCCGGATGGTAGCCTGCTCGCCAGTGCGAGTTTAGATGGCACGATCCGCCTATGGAACGCTGCTACAGGTGAACCCCAGCAGACGCTGATAGGACATACAGAGGGGGTCCTGACCCTCGCGTTCAATCCAGATGGTGACACACTCGCCAGCGGCAGTACGGACGGGACTATCTACCTATGGGATGTTGCCTCCGATCAGCACAAGCAGACCCTGATTGGACATACGGATTATGTCAGGAGCGTTGTGTTCAGCCCGAATGGAGGGACACTCGCGAGTGGTAGTGATGACGGCACGATCCGCCTATGGGACACCGCTTTCGGCGAGCATCAGCAGACCTTAACTGGACACACAGATTACGTCTTTAGCATCGCATACAGTTCAGATGGCGACACGCTCGTAAGCGCGAGCTTGGATGGCACTATCCGTCTGTGGGATACTATCTCTGGTGCGCACGTGCAAACCCTGAGAGGACATACAAGCGGCGTTCTTAGTGTCACACTCAGTCCTGATGGAGAGACGCTCGCCAGTGCAAGTTTAGATGGCACAGTGCTCCTATGGAATTTCAGTCCACCAACGAATATGTACGCGACTGTGAGCGTTTCACCATCTCCAGTACAATCACCTGCTATTGGCGAGCAACTCGTATTTTCTCTCAGTATTGCAGACGGCAGCACCGTGGCAGGTTATCAGGCAACTGTCCGGTTTGACCCCTCTGCGCTCCGTTTTCTTGAAAGCACGCATGGAGACTACCTACCGTCGGACGCGTACGTGATCCGTGCTCTCATTGCAGAGAACAGCGTAACGCTTGCCGCGACATCTCTCAGTAGAGAAGCCAACGGTTCTGGCGCGCTCACTAACCTTACATTCGAGGTTGTCACTCCCAAAGCGTCTACGCTGATCTTATCCGACGTACGCCTCACTGACAGTGCTGGTAGGATTTCATACGCGCGTGTTAAAAGTGGACAAGTAACGGACCCGATGCTGTTAACCGGAGATTTGAATGGCGACGGGGTCGTGAATGTCCAAGATTTGGCACTTGTCGCCGCAAATTTTTCACAGACAGGTGAAAATTTAGCGGATGTCAACGGAGATGGTGTCGTTGATATTGTCGATCTCACACTGGTAGCAGCCGCCCTAATGGATACCGCAGGCGCGCCAGCAGCGTGGAGACGAGATGCCGAAATTGCTTTCACAAGAACAGATGTACAACAGTGGCTACGTGAAGCAGAACAAATGACACTCACAGATCCCACTTTCCAGCGCGGTATTTATATGCTTCAACAACTCCTTGCAGCATTGACACCGAACGAGACAAGACTTCTGCCAAACTACCCAAATCCCTTTAATCCAGAGACATGGATACCGTATCAACTATCAGTATCTGCGGAGGTGACACTCACGATTTATGCTGCAGATGGAAAAGTGGTGCGAACTTTGGGGGTGGGACATCAACCCGTGGGTACCTACCAGGACCGGAGTCGCGCAGCGTATTGGGATGGCAGAAACGAACTCGGTGAACCCGTGGCGAGTGGTTTATATCTCTATACGCTAACTGCTGGCAATTTCACAGCAACCCGGAGAATGGTGATTATGAAATAACCTACCGATCAGTTTTCTATCTCTCAATTGCCGACTTCTCCCGCCTTGCCCTAATCTGTGCGGTGTGTCTACATTATGAACAATATCGGGCAGACTATGCACATTTTGGGGCATTTTCCAATCATCGCCACCGCCTCTCGGTTTCCCTTGCCGAAGACTTACACAACTCCAATTCACTTGTGGCAACGACACTTTTGTTTTCATTCACTCACAAGATAGTTTTTAGACGCAATTGGCACTGTTTTTGCTATAAGCTATAATAGACATAATATGCGAAAAAACACTGAACGGGGGACGAACCGATGAAAATGCTGCGTATTTCAATTCTAATACTACTTATAGTTTCAAGTTACTCTCTATCATACACTTTCGCTCAGGATTGGACGCAAATGCGCTTACCGGAAGGCGCCAAAGCGCGATTGGGCAAGGGAGGGATAGGCGAGATCGCGTATTCTCCAGATGGCAACCGTTTGGCAATCGCCAATAACATCGGAATTTGGATCTACGATGCCCATAGTCTCGTGGAACTGGATCTGCTCACTGGACATACAGATACCACCACAAGCATCGCATTCAGTCCCGATGGAAACACCCTTGTCAGTAGCAGTTACGATGAGACGGTACGACTGTGGGATGTTAACACGGGTACTCTCAAATCCACCCTCACTGGACATACAAAATGGATTAACAGCATCGCATTCAGCCCGGACGGCACTATCCTCGCTGGCGGCAGTTCGGATAAGGCAGTACATCTCTGGGATCCGGTGAGCGGTGCACACAAAGCAACACTTACTGGACATACACGTACCATCAGCACAATAGCCTTTAGTCCGGACAGCAAGACCCTCGCGAGTGGGGCTTGGGACAACACGGTACGACTGTGGGATATTGCGACTGAAAAAGAGAAAGCTGTCCTCACCGATCATACCTACTTTGGTGAATACACCTCTGGTATCTCTAATGTAGCATTCAGTTCCGATGGACAATGGCTTGTAAGTGCTGCTTTCAATGAAGAAGGGGTGTATGTCTGGGATGCTGTCACGGGCAAACACGAAAGAACGCTTGATATAGGTAGGATTTCAATCCTTGCCTTTAGCCCGGATGGAAAAACGCTCGCAATCGGTGCGCGATACGAATTGAATTTATGGGATGTTGTTAGGGGGGAACATACAGCAGCACTCACCAAACATACATCGTTTGTTAATTCCCTTGCTTTCAGTCCCGATGGCAGCACCCTCGTCAGCGGTGGTGGTTCGCAACTGCTGCTGTGGGACGCTGAGACGGGTGCCCAAAAAGGCGAAATTGGTGGGTATCTGTCAAATGGATGGTGTATTGCGTTTTCACCTGATGGTAGCACACTCGCGAGTACGGGCGGATACCACACTGTACATCTGTGGGATGTCAACAACAGGCAGCACAAAGCGGCACTCACTGCGGAGAGAAATGATGATTGGATCGGTAGCATTGCCTTCAGCCCGGATGGCAAGACCCTTGCCGGAGAAGGGGTTGGCGGATATACCTATGGGATACCGAAAGTCCACATCTCAAAACAATTATGAAAGGGTATACAGGGAGCGGTGTCTCTGGCGGCGGAATTAGGGCACTTGCCTTTAGTCCAGATGGTCGATTCCTTGCCAGTGGAAGTGGACATGGAGACATGAAGATACAAATATGGTATGGTGGACGCACCCACAAAGCAACACTTACTGGACACACTGAAGGGATTACTTCTATCGCTTTCCATCCGAATAGCCGCACCCTCGCCAGTGGAAGTTCGGATCAAACAGTGCTATTGTGGGATGTCACAC
>VYCT01000180.1:0-1866 GCA_009843785.1 Candidatus Poribacteria bacterium
ATAGAAATGTGTTATAATTATTAAAAATGGTGTTTCCAGAAAAAAACTTTCATTTTTATGCGAAATATGTGAAAATGTTTATATCTCCTATTTTTTAACGTTGCGGGGAACATTAGTCAATCTAACGCGCGCTGATAGTCTTAACACAAGCGGATTAGGCAACGAAACAGATCCGCGCTGCGTCGCGGTAAATCTCTAAAGAAAGTGAGAGGAATTAAAATGAAATTTAATGCTTTAACAGTTGTTCTGTTCAGTCTCGGACTGATGGCTTTGAGTCTCGTCGCTGTCAATAGCAGCAATGCCGAAATTAGCCAAAGTAGCGTTGTCGGCATTTGGCTGTTCGATGATGGCGCCGGAAGCATGGCGATGGACTCATCAGGAAATAATAATCACGGCACGATTGTCAACGCACCCATTTGGATAGATGGTCGATTTGGCGGTGCCTTAGGCTTTGATGGCGTAGGAAACTGTGTCAATACAAACCAAAGACTTCTCAACGGTGTGCGTGAATTCACAGCCGTCGCTTGGGTGAAGCCTGGGAATATCACCACCAATCGCGTTGGGTTGATAGGTCAGAACGACTCCCCAGAATTCGGTTTTATTAACCCGACTACCGTTGCCCTATGGACCCCCACAGCCGGTAGTAATAATAATACCTACGAACACCCACCCGGTGAATGGCATCATGTCGCTGCTGTTGCGACCCGAACGTTCACCAAGGTCTATATTGATGGCAATCCGACCACAGTAGAGGGGAGCTGGATCAATCACGGCAGATCTGACTTCAATGTAAATATCGGTGGATGCGGCATTTGGGACGGTAGTGGTAACTGGTTCACAGGCGCAATGGACGAGGTCGGCCTTTTCCACGCACCTTTGACCGATGATGATATCGTTGACCTCATGAATAACGGCTTGACCGCTTTAGGCGTTGCCGTAGAACCCGCGGGCAAACTTGCTGTAACTTGGGGCTCTCTCAAGCAAAAAGACTATTAGACAACTTTGAGCAGCGGACGCGAAAGTCGGGAAATGGTACGCGGTACCGCTTTCCGACGCTGTCCGCTCTGTACAAGTAAGCCCCGGTTCGAGACCGATTTAATAAAACAGATCCCAAGACCGGGGCAAAACTTATAGGTCGCAAAAGATATTACATCTTTTGCGGCGTTTTCTTTCCTACTTCAGAGATTCATGCAAGCGCAGTAGCACCGAAGCCAACAGGAAACAGACTACATTTCCATGTCGCCGTTTCTGTCGTCGTATCGACGAGGCTCGCGACGTTCTGTGCGAGGGCGCGCGGGGTTGACTTTCAGGGGACGTCCCATCATATCTTGACCATCCAACGCTTCTATTGCTCGCTCGCCATCCTCTTGGTTTTCCATCTCAACGAATCCAAACCCTTTGGAGCGACCGTCATACCGGTCACGGATAATCGTAGCGGTAGCAACTGGCCCATACTCACCAAAAAGCGTTTCGAGGTCTTCTTCCGTGGCGGCGTAAGGCACGTTGCCAACGTAGATATTCATCTCGTTTCTCCTTTTAGAAATTATATGTACCCTAACCGACACCCTAAAGACATACGGTACACCGCAAGGACACACAATGCATCCACGCGAACCGATTTTTTCCAGTACACCGGCATAGGGTAATGAAAATACGGGAAAATGAGAAAACTGAGCACTGTCAGCATTTTCAAAGGCAGAAATTTGGCAGCAAGCGTAGGAAAGATTGCAAAATTAGCGATCATCAATCTCTTGTCGGAAGCCTTAACCCACTCTCAAAAGAGAACGGTTTTGGTTCCAAACCATAAAACTGTCAAAACACTACTCGTAACTTTGCCAGCGGACACTATCACATTTCCCTATAAAC
>VYCT01000180.1:1876-23497 GCA_009843785.1 Candidatus Poribacteria bacterium
CTAAATTATATCACAACCTTTAGCATTTGTCAATAAAATTTTATTGATAGCAAAAATATTGCGTTTTTTTCATGAGCCATCAGCAGTCAGCAACGGAAAAGATTTACTTTGCGGTCATCCAATTATCACCGATCCCTGCCTCTGTCCGAAGCGGTACGAGCAGCGACATCGCATTTTCCATCTCCTCACAAACAATCTCAGCCTGCTCCGCCGCGAGTGCCTCCGGGGTCTCAAGCACCAATTCATCGTGAATCTGCAGTAGCATTTTTAACGGCAACTTATCCGCATCAATCCGATGTTGCACACGGACCATTGCCGCCTTCATCAGATCCGCAGCCGACCCTTGCACGACCGTATTGATCGCAAGGCGTTCGCCGAGACTCCGCCGACTTCTGTTGGTAGAATAGATTTCAGGAATTGCCCGTCGTCTACCAGTGAGTGTACTTACATACCCATCATCCGATGCCTCCTGGACACACTGCTGCAGAAAACGATCTATCCCCGGAAAACGCGTTTTGTAATCGTCAATGAGGGCCGCTGCTTCCTTCACACGCATGCCCTTAATTCGGCGTGAGAGCCCAGTTGGAGAAACACCGTAGATGATACCAAAATTGATCGTTTTTGCCTTATCACGCAGCTCCCGCGTAACCAATTCAGTCGGCACCTCAAACACCTGCGAGGCAACTGCCGTATGGATGTCCAAATCTTGCGTGAATGTCTCAATTAGGCTTTCATCTTCGCTAAAGTGTGCCAAGATACGGAGTTCAATCTGCGAATAATCTGCACAGATTAACTTATGCCCTTCCGGGGCCCTAAAGGCACGCCGTAACTGCCTACCAATCTCCGTACGGACGGGAATATTCTGTAAATTCGGACCATCGGACTTCAAACGACCTGTTGCCGTCGTTAATTGATAGAGATGCGTATGGATACGGTCCGTTTTTTCATTAATAGCACTCCGAAGTTGTGCCAGATAGGTACTCTGTAACTTACGATATTGGCGGTAATCAATAATTAAACGCGGTACACTCGTTTTCGGATCGTTGACATTCTCTCTTAGAGAAAGTGCCTCTAACACGGTAACATCCGTGGAGATTTTGCCACCGCGTGTACGTTTTACCGGCTTGAAACCGAGTTCCTCAAACAGCACCTGCACCAGTTGGTTGGGTGAATCAATATTAAACCGATACCCGACGATTTCGTGAATCTCTTTCTGCCGAGCATCAACGAGTTTTTCAATGACCCCACTTTGATGTTTGAGTTCTTCCCTATCGCAGACGATGCCATTATATTCCATCTCAGCGAGAATCGGGGCAAGCGGCGATTCTATCTCACGCACCAATTCTGTAATACCCAATTCCTCGAGTTTCGGGGTAAGGAAGTGATAGAGACGCAGCGTAATATCGGCATCTTCAGCAGCGTAAACCGTGGCTTGTTCCAAAGGGACTTCATCAATCGTTTTCTGCCGTGTGTTTTCTGCCGCAAACAAACCACCTGCCTCCGCCGCTGCGTCGGTAGGTGCCGCATCGCTGGGATCCCGCGTTAATTCCTCAAACGAGATCATTTTATGCGCTAAATGGAGCAGTGCTAACGTATCCAGGTTGTGCGACGGTGTCCGCGCATCGACCAATTGGCTTGCAAGCAGCGTATCAAAAACGACCCCTTGAAGTTTAACACCGTTCCTAATAAGAATACTTGTATCAAACTTCAGATTATGCCCACATTTCGGTCGCGCGGGATCCTCAAGAATCGGTTTGAGTACCGCAAGCACGGTGTCTGCATCTAAATGACTTTCAGGCTGCGGCGAACGCACCGGCACATAAACACCTTGTTTCGGTTTCCAAGAGAAACTTAACCCGCAAAGTTTCGCTTCACGATCCAAGCCATCTGTTTCGGTATCAAAACTGATGATCTCTTGTGCCGACAGCGTTTTAACAAGCCTGTTCAGTTCATCAAGCGTAGCAATCACTGAATAGTCGCCTGTTTCGGCGGTGCCGTAGTTCCCCTTGTCCAGAATGGCATCCGTTTTCTGTGCTAATGCCGCAACCCGTTCCTTGCGCGTCGCAGGTGCAGCTACAGACTCAGTATCTCCGCCAGCAAGTTTTGTTACAACCTGTTCATAACGTTTGAGTTCCAATTCCTGAAGCAGCGGGCGGATTTTCTGGAGATCCAGCGGTTTGACGCGTGCTTGTTCCAAGGAAAAGTCCAAATCAGCGTCACGTATCAAGGTTACCAGTTGTCTTGAAAGCTGAAGCTGCGCGCGCGCCTTCTCTAAATTTTCGCGACGTTTCCCTTTAATTTTATCAATATTTTCAAAAATACCGTCAATAGAACCGTACTGCTGCATTAATTGTGCAGCAGTTTTCAAACCTATTTTTTCGACACCAGGTACGTTGTCCGAAGTATCACCCATCAATGCAAGGACATCAATGACCTGATCCGGTTTTATACCTTTCGTCTCCTCCAGCGATCGTTCATCAATAATTTTATCGTTGTGGAGGTCCAACATCGTCACCCGATCACAAAGCAGCTGCTCAAGGTCTTTGTCTCTGGAAATAATACTGACATCAACATCTTCTGCGTTTGGATCGTCAAGTATCGCTTGTGTAACAGAAGCGATGATGTCGTCTGCTTCCAATTCCGGTTTGCCGAGCGTCAAGATACCAAACGCCTCAAGCAATTGGAGGATGCGATGAACCTGGGTCACAAGGTCATCAGGTGCAGGCGAACGATTCGCCTTGTATGCCGAATAGAGTTCATTGCGAAACGTGCCGCCGGGTGTATCAATCGCGGCGACAATATACTTTGCCTCAAGTTCCATTAAAATTCTAATAAGCGTCCCGGCAAATCCGAAGACAGCATGTGTCGCTTCACCGGTGACGCTGCTTGTCAATCCACCACGAATCGCGTAATACGCGCGAAATATTTCGGCGTGCGTATCAATAATATAGACAGTATCCTTTTGCTCGTTCTGCATGACTTCTATGGATGCCTCCTAATGCGGGAAATGCCAGCGGCGCAAGGAGTCTGATGCTGATAAACCCGCCTCTTGTCCGAGTGCGAACGCTGTTGCAATGAGGTTTCGTTCACCGGATATAATATCGCCTGCGGCAAAGAGTCCAGGAATCGGGTCCCCATTGCTATCCAACATCTGCATATCTTCGTTTGCAATAATCAAACCTTCCTCGTCTTTCTGGTAATCCCAGCCGTCAAGGAACTTCGTATTCGGGATTAACCCTTCATCAACGAGGAAGCCGTGAAAAAACAGTTCAGTGCCATCAATCATCTCGAACCCCAAAAGGTCGGTTTTCTCACCAATGTGCCGTTTAATTTTCGTCTCAATGATATTAATTTTACGGGCTTTCACCTGTTCCAACACAGGTGGCGACATCCCATGAGGCCTGCCGTTCGTCAGGATTGTGATTTTATCTGTAAAGTCTTGCGCACCGATCGCTGCCTCATAGATATAGTCGCCGACACCGAGCAGTGCTAAATGTTCGTTCACGTGGAGATGCCCATCGCAACGGATGCAGACGTGCCACCCTTTTTTATTTCCAGCGTAGCGGAAGACGGTCGCATACCGCTTATAGAGTCGTTCCTCACCCGATTCAAACTCGATATCGGGCCATTTGTCATCAAACCCAGCAGCAACAACAACAGTGCGAGATTTAAAATGTGCGATCTCTAAAGGTGTATTTTGTTTCAGTGTTTTTGCCGATGCTTCGATTTCAAAGATGTCACCATTCCTCGTGAGTTTTTGTACCAATCCATCGCGGATATCAATGCCCGTTTTCCGTTTCTCAGATCCGAGCATGAAATCCACAACCGGTCGGCTCTCCATCCACTTCATGAGTTCTTTCGCAAAATGGGGGCCAATGATACCGGGAAAGACGGGAGCATCTTCAATCTCCACCGACTTTGACCAGTAAGCACGCCCGCGACTAAAACTCACTTTTCCAGAGTGTAGTACCAAAACATGTCGCATCTGATGACTCGCTGAGACCGCGGCTTGCGTGCCAGCAGGTCCCGCCCCAATCACTGCAACATCGTAAATCGTTTCTTTCATTGTTCCGCTCCTAACTTCTCACTGTAGGAGGGGTTTAGAACCCCAACACCTATCTAAATCCTATTTCTCAAAACCCGTACTTTTTCCACTTTTCATCAACCAACGCAATCACGTCGTCAGACATCCGAATCTCCTCCGGCCACTCGCGTTGATACCCTTCCTCTGCCCACTTCGTTGTCGCATCAATACCCATCTTAGAACCGGCACCCATCAGTGGGGACGCATGATCCAACACATCAACAGGTCCCTCAACGATTGTCACATCCCGTTTCGGATCGACATTGCTGCCGACATAGAAAAGCACCTCTTCGACATTCTGAACATCAACATCTTTATCAACAACGATGATGATTTTACTGAACATCAACTGCCCGAGTCCCCAGAAACTGTGCATCATCTTTTTTGCCTGATAAGGGTAGCGTTTGTCGATAGAGATCAGTGCGAAATTGTGGAATACACCGAACAACGGTAGATTCATATCTACCAGTTCCGGGAGTTGCGTCTTAATCAACGGCATGAAAATCCGCTCAGTCGCCTTCCCCATATAGCAATCCTCCATCGGCGGTTTACCGACGATAATCGTCTGATAGATCGGGTTCTTACGATGCGTAATCGCCGTGATGTGCATCAGCGGATACTCATCTGCCAAAGAATAAAACCCTGTATGATCGCCAAACGGGCCCTCTATACAAGTCTCATCTGGTTCGATATACCCCTCAATCACGATGTCGGCATCTGCAGGCACAAGCATATCAATTGTCTGTGCAGGCACCATTTCGACATTCGATTTACGGAGAAACCCTGCAAATAGAAGTTCATCAATGCCAGAAGGCAGCGGTGCCGTACCGATATAAGACATCACCGGATCGCCGCCGAGTGCGATGGCCACTGGCATCTGTTGTTCTGCTTGACGGTATTCGCGATGATGTGCAGCACCGTCGTGATGAATCTGCCAATGCATCGCTAATGCGTGTGGGTTTATCTTTTGCAAACGATAAGTCCCGACATTTCGTTGACCTGTTTTCAGGCTATGCGTAAAAACTTGGGGCAAGGTGATATACCGGTCAGCATCAAGGGGCCAGCATTTAATAAGCGGCAGAACATCTAAAGACGCATCCTCACCGGTAAGCACGACCTCTTGACACGCACCTTTCTTTACGGTCTTCGGTGGAAAGTTCGTCAGTTGCGACAGCATCCGGAGGATCCTCACTTTATCAAGGAGGGTATCCGGTGCATCCAATTTAATCATACTCTCAATTTCCGATGCGACCTGTCCGAGATCATCAACACCGAGTGCCATCGCCATCCGCCGATAAGAGCCGTAAGTATTAATCAGGAGCGGCATCCGGCTGCCTTCAACCTTTTCAAATAGGAGGGCGGGCCCCTCTGCTTTACTCACGCGATCGGTGATCTCGGCAATTTCGAGGTCCGGGGATACAGTCGTTTTAATGCGTTTGAGTTCGCCTGCCCGATCCAGGGCTTTCACAAACTCTGCAAGGCTATCGTATGCCATATAAGTCCTTTCATTTTAATCAAAATTTAATCAAAATGGTATATCATTGTTTTGTAGGTCACTCAATTGAATCCCACTGTGTTTTTATTTCAATCCACGAATCCCATTTATAGTTTTGTGCGATAGACATAGCAAACGTTTTTGCACCGTCCGCAATAGTTTTTAGGACTTCTGGAGACAGATCGGAATGATGCTTAATGCGTAATATAATAGTTTTTCCATCTGCGCCAGGGATATATGCGAATTCAATACGTTCGCCAGGTGAAGTATTCAAATATTGAACAAGGGAATTTAGCATTACTACCAGCCACTCTAAACGCGACGGTGTATAATCTTCAAATCCTGGTGCTTTTTCGGACATCGTTAGTCTCCTTTTCTAACTATAGAAATTTGACAATTAGGGTAACGATGATGCCTACAAAAGAAACTACAGCCGGAACGAAGATACCTATGAAAGTCTTTAAGCTTGATAATTGATCCTTGAAGTCCCCTCTAACTTTTTGAATATCATCTTTTAGGTCTGTCTTAACCCCCTGTAGGTCTGTCCTAACCCCCTGTATATCGCCTTTGAGATCTTCCTTAACATCTTTGATGTCATCCTTGAGGTCAGTCTTGACTTCGCGAACGTCTTTCTCAAGGTCAGTCTTGACTTCTTTCACACGTTCCTCTAAGTGGGATCTTACTTCAGATAACTCTCTACTATATTGTTGCTCTTTTTGGGTTAGATAGCTTCCAAATCCCGCGGGTATATCCTCATCCAATCTTCTGTTTTCCATGAGTTTCCCCTGTGAAATGGCGTTTTGTAGTGAATGCCTAAATGGGCAATTATGAGTATACCACAACAAACGAAAATCTGCAAGCCCAGAAGCATTCAGTTTCAGAGTCATTCAATTCTCCATTTTCCGATCGAATCTTCACCACCAGGCCCGGTAGGTACGGTTTTGCAGTGTACTCACCCAAATGCGATCTGCATTCCTAACCGAACCATAAGTGTCAATTTTAGAAAAAATAAGCGTCGCGATCCCCAGGCCGGTAGGTGCGGTTTTGCGGCGTACACGCCCAAATGCGATCTGCATTCCTAACCGCACCGGATACTCCGCGGAAACATTGAAGACTTCAAACCCTCTTTAGTCCCGTAGGGATGCAATGTTTATAGCAGCGTGTGGCGAAAAAACTCAGCCCCGTAGGGGCGGCATGTGTAGAGATGCTGTACAAAATGCTACGAAAAATCCCTAAATTGACACCTATAGTGCGGTTTCCTAACCGCACCATAAGTGTCAATTTTAGAAAAAATAACCGCTTGGGTACCCAGGTCCGGTAGGTTCGGTTTCAAACCGAACCGGATACGACGCGGAAACCTTGATGACTTCAAACCTCTCTTGAGTTCCGTAGGAACGGCATCTGTGTAGAAATGTGTCTCCGCCAAAAACCAGGTTTCCCCGTAGGGGCGGCATCTATGATCGGGGCGCACCAAATATCGCAAAATATCCCTAAATTGACACCTATGGTGCGGTTTCCTAACCGCACCGGCTCTTGTAAAAAAGACGTGAAATCCAATAATTTCTTAAAATTGAATGGCTCTGTATTCAGTTTCAGAGTGATTCCAGAAGTTGGCAATCGGGTGCGTTAACTGTAAGCGATAGATAGTTGATTATTGAGTGGGAATTTCAATTTCGCGCTATAACACAGTTTTTTCACCGAAGGGGAGCCTCGGTAAAGTGCCACTGAAATAGTCTTGAATTTCGTATATCTGTAGACACGGGGCTTCCATGTTCAAAAATGGGTGTCGGTATGTCCCTGCTCGACTTGCTTCTATCAACATACCCTGTGTAGGGGGTCGTGTTACGACGAAAACGCCTAAATCTGCCTCAGCGTTCTGCATGGCGGTTCGGAAATCGCGAATATGGCTGAGTGTATAGTTTCCGCCTTTTACTTGTGCGACGGCTTTCCCGTACGCCTGCTTGCCTTTAACCCTACCAATTGGAAACCTGAAAGTGCCATCAATCCCGCCATCTGCAACTTTTTTCGCATTGGATTTGAAATGCAACACGTGGGTAACGCACCATTCCTCAAACGCTTGTGGGTTGGTACGTGCAAGTACTAATGCCTGTTCCTCGTTTTCGGGTGTGCCGATGGTAGTGACGCTATCTCGATGTTGCGGGAACAACCGCTCAAATTGCTGTCTTACAGCACCAATCGCAAGATAGGTTAAGTCAATCCCGATCCAGTGCCTATTGAGATCTTCCGCAGCCATGAGCGTTGTGCCACATCCACAGAACGGGTCAAGAACGAGGGATTCCTCGTTTGACGAGGCTTCAATCATACGTTTATAGAGTTCAATCGGTTTTTGAGTGGGGTAGCCGGTGCGTTCTTTAGACTGTCCCGCAAGTGGGTTTATATCTGTGATAATATCGTGTACTCTTCGTCCTTTTGACGTTGATAAGTACCGCTTGAACCCTGGAACCCTACCCGTCGGGGGCCAATAAATCAATCCATTCGCGTCTAATCCATCTAACCTTTCCTGAACCGACAGGTTCTAGCGGTATTAAACGGCTATTCATTACTGCTGAAAAACGATAATAGATCCGCAGCTAATGTTACTCCTTCAACTACACCCACAGCGGCATCTACTGATGCCGATACTTTTTCCGTATTTACGGAACTAGCTTCGGTATTATCCGATGATCCAATCAAGGAGATTTGGTTATCTTCATCAAGAACAAAAAAGTAAGTTTGTAGAACTAAAGCACCAAAAGTATTCGTGCCTCGGCAAACCATCGTGATCTTGTAGTAGTGCTTTCCATCTTTTTCTATGTCCTCATACTCACTTGACACATGCTGAAAACTATCAGGGTTGTGCATGTGTTCTTTGAAAGTGGAAACGACACGAGAATGTGATCCATCCTCTGATATTTCAGATTTAAAAACTGCCAAATTAGCTTGTTTTAACAACTGTAGAACCTCAGAACTCTGTTGTTCTTTCAGATATTCTTCGCGTTTTTCAGAGAGTTCTAAAAGAACTTTTGGATCTTCAGACGAAAGTTGATCACGATGAGTTTTGAGAAAGCGACGGTCCTTTCTCGATAGTATCATCACTAAACATATTATTATACCTATACCAAGAGGCAACAAAATCCCCACAAGAAGCGCAATCGACTCATCAGAAGCAGATTCTGAATCCGCAATCACATCAAAGGCGAAAAAGGTAACTGTTGCGAGTAAAGCAGCTAAGATTAAAAACACAAATTTTATTCTCATTTAAAACCTCACTTGTATGAGTCATTAGGATATTGTGACAATCTCGGCTGCAGTTTCGTTGTTTTGTTAGAGGCTAGCGAGGTCATAACCGCAGCCTGTGCACTTGGGGAAAGAGGTTTGTCTGCGATTAGTTTCAGTGAACTGTCCAAAGGTAGACAGTCTATGCTTCAGTCAGCCGCCAATTTACCAGAAATCTGTTTCAGCCCCTGCTGATAGTTCCGATTTTCCGGTTCAAGTGCCAATGCCTTTCGGATCGCTTGTTCGGCTTGTCGATAATCACCACGCCGGAAGTCAATAAGTGCAAGTGTATTGTAGTAACTGGCGACATTCGGATCCAGATGAATCGCCTCCTGTGCGTAACGCCGCGCCGTTTCTAAGCCGCCTTTGGTATCCGCTTTATCTCCGCTGGCAACCTTCGCGCTTAACTGTGCTAAAGCATGATACGCCTTCGGCAAACCAGACGACAGATACGCCTTCTCTGCCGCACCAAAATCGCCTTGACCCGCCTGAAGCTCACCGATAAGATAATAGGTTTCTGTCAAAAACGGTGGTTGAGTCGAAGATCGCGATGAAAGATCAACAGCCTTTTCAAGGGCAGTTAATGCTGCAGTGGTCAAATCCTGATCGGGTTGTTGACGGGTACCACCTTCCGCCTTCGCCAGATACGCGTAACATAAACCGAGGTTGTGATGCGCTTCTGCATCGTCCGGCTTTAGGGAGATAATCGTTAGATACGCGTCAGTTGCCTCCGCATAACGCTGCTGATTCAGCAAAATGGTCGCAATTTTTAGATGTGCCTCTAAAAATTGGGGATCCAACGTAACCGCTTGTCGGTAATGTTTTAAGGCGAGCCCCGTCTTATTCTGCCTGAAATACGCCAACCCGATGCCTGCATGCGCCTTCGCGAAGTCCGGTTGAAGTGCCAATGCCTTCTGTTGTGCAGCAACCGCCGCCTTGTATTTCTCAAGCATTGTATAGGCGACACCGATACCGTTATAAGCAGCAACCGACTGTGGATCCATGCCAATTGCTTTCTGGTACTCTGAGACAGCTTTCTCATAGTGTCCGTCTTTAAGGTAAAACCTGCCGATATTGACGAGGACCTGCGCGCGTTCGGTCGCGCCTTGTGTGCGCTGCAAGGCACCGCGCAACTGGTGGAGAGGTGTGAGCGCGGCTTTCCGTTCCTGAAACAACGCCATCTGTTCGCGTGCTGCCGCTGCATCTCCTGCGCGGAGGGACGCCTGTGCAAGATTATAGAGTGCTTCAACAAGCACTGGATCGTTCTGATATGCGGTACGATACGCTCTGATAGCATCAGTCCACCGCTTTTCGTGCGCGTAGAGCAGCCCTAACTGATAGTGCGCCGCTGCGAATTGGGGGGCGATAGCAATCGCGCGGAGTTGATGTCGGGTCGCTGCGCCGTGTTCCCCGCGCTTACTATAGACGTTCCCGATTTGATGATGAATCATCTCATCGTCTGAATCTAACGCAACCGCCACCTTGTAAGCGTCAAGAGCCTCGGCGTACCGGTGTATGCTCGCGTAAGCACTCCCTAAAGCCGCGTGTGTATACGCCCAATCAGGCGCATAGGCAATCGCGCGTTGGTATGCGGCAATGGCATCTTCAAACTTTTCAAGCCCGGTATACGCCAAACCCAAACCGTAATAAGCCGCGGGAATATCCGAATCGGATGTAGTTGCTGTAGTTCCCGGAATTTCGTTTGGTGCTGCAGCTGCTATGACTTGCTGGTACTCGTCAACCGCTTCGGCGTAAGCCTCAATTTGGAGGTACACTTTAGCGAGTTTCAAGCGAACTTCATTCTGAGCACCATCTGCAGCGAGTTGTGTTTTATACGCGCGAATCCGCGCTGTAATATCTGAGGCTTCTGTCCCTTCTTGGCAGAACGCGGCTGGCAGCTGATAGAGGGTAAGGTGACACCCTAAGAGTGCCACCCATACAACTGTAGAATAGGAAAGTTTTGGTCGCACTTGTTACCGTCCGTATGGTGAAACGGGAACACCATCTAAAGACGTTGCTTGATGCGTCCCCAGGTCGTCGTTAATTTACCCTGCGGTTCGACTGGCGTCTCACCGCCAACAATCTCATCACCAGAGACTTTGACATCATCAAAACTCGCAGCCGTCTCCCATGCCCAGACACCGGCTTGACCCGCGGCGTATCCAGCGTCGGTTTCATCAGCGAGTTCACCTTGGTCTTCACCGTTAATCCAGAGTTTCATCGAAATGCCTTCCACAACGACCCGCATGTCAAACCATTCGCCGTTCGCAATAGTGACGTTAGTCCCAGCAAGTTCACCGATCTTGTCGCGAGCGTCCCACGCGCCTTCCTTATGCCGCCAAAGCTCAGTCTTGTTATTCGGGACGTTGAGATAGTAGACATAGTACTCCATCTCGCCCTGTGCGCGAAAAACAACGCCTGCCCAGTTGCCCTCATCAAGTCGAACTTTCGCCTCAACGGTGTAGTCCTCCCAGCCGACCTCACCGACGAGGGAGTGCTCTGCCCTACCGCCTTTAGCGAGTTTATAAGTTCCGTCTTCGACACTCCAAGTACCGTTAGCCGGTGTCCAATCGGCTGCATCGGCTTCAAATGACCAAGACTGCTCGCCTGCATAAACGAAAGATGCCACGAGTATGAGGCAACAACTTATAACAGTTGAAAACAGATATTTCATAATATCGCTCCTCTTATAGTAGATTTTAGAATTAACGAATCATTGTTGATCGGCACACTTACAAAGCGCACCAACGCATCAATGTCTACATATCAAAACGCTCAAACGTGCCTATAGGTACACATCAAAGTCGCCTCAAAAGTCTTCGACGAGGTTCTCACGCAGAAAACTTCTGAGGCTTAAACCTTACGCAAAATTAGTAAACCCGTTTCAGACGCGCCCATGTGGTTGCTAATTTGCGGCGCGGGTCAACAGCAAGGGTATCCTCGATATTATCACCGTAAACGGTGAAATCATCAAAGCTCGCCTCGGTTTCCCATGCCCACACACCGACTTGCCCAGTTTTGTAGGCAGCGTCTTCATGTTCACCCTGAAGTTTATCGTTGAGATAGATCTGAAAGTCACTGCCCTCAACGACCACCTTCATATCAATCCATTCGCCGTTCTTGATTTCGACCTTCTCAACAGCCGGGATTTGCGCGATATTGTCGCGGGCATTCCACGCACCATCTTTGTGTCGCCAGAGTTCCGTCTTGTTATTAGGAACATTGAGATAGTAGACGTAGTACTCCATCTCGCTTTCGGCGCGAAAAACAATACCCGCCCAATGGTGATTATCCAATCGAACCTTCGCCTCAATCGTGTAGTTATCCCAATTCTCTTCACCAACAAGAGAGTGTTCCGCTTGTCCACCCTTGTCAACATGGTAGACACCTTTTGCGATTTCCCAATTCCCATTGGCAACTTTCCAGTCGTCGTGCTTTTCCTCAAAGTCCCATAATTGGGTCCCTGCGGACGTCGGTAGCGAAAGTGCGATACCGAAAAGCACAACGAGACTTAATGCCGCTAATTTCGGCACCCTGATAACTGTTCTCATAGTCTCTCCTCCATTTTTGTCAATAGAATATAGACATTCGTCAATCCATTCCTCACTATTACAACAACAGCGGGAATTTTGCCAATAGAATACCTTTAACAAATAAAAAAGTCAACAAGAACTTCAGGAAGTAATAACACTTGCATTTGAAGCCGCTATGATATATCATAGATAGTATTGAGCCACAACCTTCCCTATTTATCAAAAATTATTGGATGGAAAGGAAAATATTGTGTACACAAGGATTTTAGTTACAGTTTTTATCGCCTGTTTTGCTGTGATAGAGACAGCCCCAGCTGCACTGAAAGTCGGTCTTATCTACGATGTTACCGGACGCGGGGATCTCTCATTTTGTGATGCCGCCTACGCTGGCGCGAAAAAAGCGGAGGGTGAATGGGGATTTAAATTGACAGAGGTCACCCCAAGCCAAAGTACAGATACCGAACTGACACTTCGTAGGTTAGCAAAATTGAAATATGATCTTATTATCGGTGTCGGATTCCTTTTTCAAGAACCGATGAAACGGGTCGCAAGCGAATTTCCTGATGTCAAGTTCGCACTCATCGATGCTGTGATAGAACAACCGAATGTCGCATCGCTCACTTACCGCGCACACGAAGGCACATTCCTTGCCGGTGTCATCGCAGCTCTGAAAACAGAGACCAAACAGATCGGGTTTATCGGAGGCATGAAGGTACCGCTGGTCGAGGCATTTGAAATCGGTTTCCACGCCGGCATTAAGGCAACAAATCCAGACGTTGAACTCGCAGCGGATTACGTCGGTGTCACGCCGCAAGCGTTCAACGATCCCGCAAAAGCCAAAGAACTTGCCTTGGCACAATATAATCGAGGGATAGATATTATCCTTGCCGCTGCGGGGGCGAGTGGACTTGGCGTGCTTGAAGCCGCAAAAGCGAAAGAAAAAGCGATTATATGGGTTGATTCCAACGGTAACAACCTCGCGCCTGGCTTAGTACTCACGAGTGTCATCAAAGGTGTGGAAATATCTGTCTATGAAACGATAAAGAGTGTCCAAGAAGGCAATTTCTCTGGCGGCCTCAAAGATTACGGACTCAAAGAGGGCGGTGTCGAGTATATCGTTGACGATGCAAACCGCGAACTTCTTCCGGACGAGATTTTGAAGCAGGTCGAGGCGTTCAAAGCGAAAATTATCGCGGGGGATATCCTCGTCCCCTACGAACGAAAATAAAAATGGCAGACCCACCCATCATCGAGATGCACGGTATCAGCAAACAGTTTGCACACGTCCAAGCAAACAACTCGGTGGATTTCACGCTCCAACGCGGCGAGATTCACGCGATTGTTGGCGAAAACGGTGCTGGTAAATCTACGTTGATGAAGATTCTATACGGACTGTATCAACCCGATGCAGGCGAGATCTTCGTTAACGGAAGCCGCGTAAACATACCCTCACCGCGGCGTGCAATGCGGCTCGGGTTGGGAATGGTGCAGCAACATTTCACGCTCATACCAGTGTTTACAGCACTTCAGAACATCGTTCTCGCCAAAGAACCTCGCAAATTCGGTGCCCTACTCGATTATCAGCAGGCAGAAAAAAGGATCACAGCACTTTCGGCGCAGCTTGGGTTCGATGTACCATTGAACGCTCCTATTGAATCTCTTCCGATTGGTACGCAGCAGCACACCGAAATTTTGAAAGTCCTCTACCACGGTGCGGACATTCTCATCATGGACGAACCGACGGCGGTGCTGGCACCGCAAGAGATCGAAGGACTTTTCAATTGTATACGCAGCCTCAAAGGTGAGGGGAAGAGTCTCATTATCATCACACACAAACTCGATGAAGTGATGGCAATCGCTGACACTGTCACAGTGATGCGACGCGGGCAATCTGTCCACAGCTGTCCTATCGCCGATACCGATCCGGCAATGCTGGCAGAAATGATGCTCGGTGAACCTATCATTCCAACCGCTGTCACACGCGAACAGACAGAGGAAAAAACGCCAATGGTTCGGATGGAAGGCGTTACGCTCTCTAAAAGTTCAGTGCTCCTAAGAAAACATAAATGGAAAAAAGTCTTGTCAAATAGAGACACCGGCAAACGGCATCTCAATGACATCAATCTTGAAGTGTTTCCGGGTGAAATCGTCGGAATAGCAGGCGTGGAAGGCAACGGACAGACAGAACTGGTTCAGGTACTGACAGGTCTACGACAGATTGATAGCGGCACACTTACATTAAACGGCGAACGGGTCGCGCACATACCTGCCGATAGACACCGACACGGCATTAGCTTGAATGATCGCATTGATGATAACTTTATCATCGGGCACCATAAAAAGAGACGGTTCTGTCGTAACGGGCTGCTTCAGCGAAAATCAATTCAGCGGGCTGCTTTGAACGCACTTGATAAATACCAAATTCGGGTAGGGAATATCACGCATCCGATTAGAACGCTCTCTGGCGGCAATCAACAGAAAGTCGTTGTGGCGCGGGAGTTAGAAGCAAATCCTGAAGTTATTATTGCGGCGCATCCGACGCGAGGATTGGACATTCACGCTGCAGAATTTGTTCATACGCGCCTGATTTACGCCCGTAACCGGGGCAAAGCGGTACTACTTGTGTCCTCTGAATTAGATGAATTGCTTCATCTCAGTGACAGGATCGCAGTCATGTCCGATGGCAAGATCGTCGGAACTGTGAAACCTACCGAGACAAATAAACAAGAATTAGGTGCCTTGATGCTCGGACTGAATTAAACGGGGCCGGAAACCCAACGGAGATAAACATGATAATTGATTCACACACACACGCATGGCCCCGGTGGCCCTATCAACCGCCTGTGCCTGATGACGAAAGCCGTGGCAAGATTGAACAACTCCTCCACGAAATGGATTTGCATAATGTGGACAAAGCGGTGCTTGTCTGCGCACGCATTGACAGAAACCCTGACAATAACGATTACATCGCAGCGTGTGTCAATCGCTATCCTGAACGGTTGATCCAATTTGCCGATGTCGATTGCGCATGGACAGACACGTATCATACAGATGGCGCAGCGGACCGGTTGAGAACGGCAGCAGAAACATACAACCTCAAAGGCTACACACACTACCTCAGAGGCGATGACGATGGGAGTTGGTTCTTCTCGGAAGAGGGCGAACGCTTCTTTCACACAACATCCGAAATGGGACTCATCGCCAGCATCGCTATGGGAAGCCATCAACATGAAGCACTCCGTAAAATCGCTGCAGAGTTCCCGAGCATTCCATTCCTGTGCCATCACATGGGCGGCGCGCGGGCAGGCGAAGAACACCCGTATCCGCAACTCAAGCAGGTACTCGCTTCAGCGAATGTCCCGAATATCCATATCAAGATGTCAGGTTTCGCTTATGTTTCGCAAGTCTCCTGGGATTATCCGCATTCGGATACACACTGGATTGTGCGCGCCCTTTATGAACATTTCGGGCCCGGTCGTCTCTGTTGGGGATCCGATTATCCGGTTGTTCGCAACTTTATGACCTATCAACACGCCCTTGAAGCGTTTCGTACGCACTGTACTTTTATCCCAGAAACCGACAAAGCGGAGATTTTAGGTGGAACGCTCCAACGTCTGTTAGCGGACGCTGGAAAATAGCAGAAACGTTCAACCTTATCATAGTGATCTTAATTTTCTCACGCACAAATAGATGACAGACCAAAAGAGGCATAGATGCAATGCAGGTGAAGACAATCACATTACCGTCGGGATATTTAGTATTAATTGCCACTTTTTTCATACTCTATCCCTTCGACAATGTCTGCGCTTTCAGAGATCAAGAGCGTGGCTTCATCTATGAAGAACGCAAAGACACGCTTGTCCGGCTGGTAAGGAAAAACTACCGTGGGAGGCGTAAAGGCTTCATTTTTGGCTTGGGTGTCGGTGTCGGTAGGACAAGTTTTACTGAACCGCTCGCGCAATACTATTGGAGAGGGACACAGGAAGCCGACGGGTCAACCGAGCGTCTCACAAGATCCGCCTTGGTCACAGAGTTGAAAATCGGACACGGGCTCACCGATCAACTCCTACTCTACTACACGAGCCGCATTTCATGGCTCCCGCTTCAGCATTTCTACAAAGACACGATGATTGCCAACGGCGCAGCGGGGATGGGATTCATGTATTTTCCATTCCGCAGGCGAGGCCTTTACCTCGTCGGTAACATCGGGTTAGCAACACTCGTAACGTGGCATCCCCCGCTTACATTGGAAAATGCCAGACAGACCGGGGTCTCTGTCTCAGGGGGTATCGGTTATGAATTCCTTTCTCACTGGAGCATTGACTTCACAGTGAATTCTGGGAACGCCAAGACAACGAGAGTTGATGACTTCAGCGAGGTAGCATTCACAGATGAGATTCTTACTTTTTCGGTAAATCTCAATATGCTCGCCTATTAGTACCTTCCCTGGAGGTGAAATCATGTACGCTAAAAGAAGTTTCCGAACTGTGATGTTCGCGTTATTATTAATACCCCTACCGCTATGCCTTCTGAGTTGTGGCGATGTGGACCTCAACATCGACCAAGAACAGACCGAGGAACCCCTCAAATTTATTGAATTTGTCCTTTTTCCGACAGCACCTTACATCGACAAGTCCTATGTAGAAAAAGTGCCGGAAGATGAAGTCGTCGTTAGAGACCTTGATTTTGAAGCCGAAAAAGCAGCGATTCAGCAGGTCTACAGTGCTTTCATTAAAGCCTATATAGCAGAAGACATGACGGCACTCCAAGATACATTGGATATCACAGCAGGCATTGAATACGGGAGCACCACTGGTATTGTCTATGGGTGGCACAATGTCAGAACTTATATTCAAACAAACTGGTCGATATCCGATTGCGAGGGCGATCCGAATTGGGAACTGACAGATTTCTACATCCGTCCTCAGCATGTTAAGGTGCCTTGGACAGAAGCGAGCGCGAAGGGACAAATGTTCTACTATCTACCGGATCGTGTGCTTGTAGAAGGCAGCTGTTACAATGCTATCGGACGTTTTTACTTCACAAAAAAGTCAGGCAAGTGGCGCATTCAACAAATCAATGGATCGCAATATTTTGCTGATGATGAATATAAAGTGCCGTAGTGGAATTCGGATCATTGTGTGTTTCTATCTTATGCCATTAATGTATCCGTATCTGTCGGAGCGAGTGTTTTGCTTCAGTGTTTCTCGGTGCTCGCGATTTTGTGTGAAAAAAGTTGACATCTTTGCGCGAGTCACAGTATAATAACAGTAACAGTGTAGTATGTTGTCCGCGACCGGTAACGCAAAATCTATTTGTAACTACACTGCTCAAAAGCAATAGCGTTAGGAGGAACAACTAATGAAAGGTATTTTTGTTTTCACGACACTTGTGCTAACACTCGTAGTGGGATTCGCCTTCGCAACCGAAACCGAAACCGTCCAAGGCGAATACATTGAAGCCCGATCCGCAAGTGTATATGTTGGTGCGTGCCACTTCGGTGCCGAATACGTCGAAGGCGGCAGAGAGGCGACAGCCGTCTGGAACATCCACGAAGGAAATTGGAAAGGGGTCTCGTTAGATGGATTAACCGTCGTAGCTGTTATCAGTGCCAAAAGTAATTTGGCGACCGATACCGAAACGCGTAAGAGCGTGTTGTATGTAGACGTAAAGACTACATCAGAACAGCGCGCCGCGCTTAAAGACCTGCTAACAACGAAACGTGCTGACGTTTTAGGCAAAGTCGTTGCAACCGAAACGGCTCCTATTAAATTCACGAAAAAAGGCACCAAATACGATGTAACAGTCGGTAAAGTCCTTGCACTCTGTGCCAACCGCTACCCGTGTGCAAACTGCACACAACCGCACCAGATTTGGTACAAACCGCTGACAACGCTTCAGGATGCCATCGTCGGCAAGTCCGAAGTTTATCGTTATAAAGACAGTCACCTCCCGGTGACGTGGCAGCAAAGCGGGACCGCGAACAACGTCTTTGTCGGCGACTTTGCCATGTAACTTGTTAACGTCTGTAGTTGCCTAACGGCAGCTACAGATGCTCCCATGAATTATGTGCCAATTGGTTATGCGGCACCTAACCAATTTTGGCAAGAGCAAGCAGATACCCTCCGGTAAGTACATCCTTGAAAAAGAAATTTCAGGTTCTAAGCAATATTGAAACAATACCATTTTATCAATAGAGGCATACGTGAACACAAAGACGACATCCGAGGAACGGAAGTTTAGATTGACACCTGAAGAACGATCCTCTTGGGAGGAGAACGGATATTTTGTTCGTCACGACGTTTTTAACCAAGAAGAAAACGACCTCTTAAGCCGAGTCGCTGATGACATTGCGCTCCGGAAAATTCCGTTTCCAGACCATCGTATCTTTCAGAACGCGTTAGTGAGAGACGGAAAAGTGGAAGCATCGGGTATCCACGCGATGCACAGCATCCACCAAATGAATCTTTACTCTCCTGAATTCCTTGAACGTACACGCGATCCGCGTCTCACCGACCCCGTCGTTGACATCCTCGGTCCCGATCTCCTTGGTCTCAATAGCCTCTATATTTGGAAACCACCAAAGATCGGTTTAGGGTTCCCTTGGCATCAAGATAGATGGTATACTCGTCCGCAGTTTAAAACCAAAACCACCGTCGGAACTTGGACAGCAATTGATGCCGCTGATAAAAAAAACGGATGTCTATATGTTATACCCGGCAGCCATAAAATCGGCATTCTTGAGCATGTTGAGCTTGAAGGCTCACAACAACAGGAGTTTAAACAGGCAGTCGGTGCACGGGACGCAGATGGGGTCGCTGTTGAAATCCCACACGGAAGTGTCATCTTTTTCGACAACCGAATCCTTCATAAGAGTACTGATAACAATACTGAACGCTTTCGACGAAGTAACATCGCACATTATATCAGTGCAAAGGCAGAACGAGTGCCACATAAGAATTATATGCGTCCGCTTATGTGGGTTCGAGGTAAAATACACCCAACGCTGTCTGAAGGGGTTTACCGTGACCCTCTACCTATCTCGGAATCAGAATAGAATATAACAAGGAGCATACGTGAACACAAATATAACATCTGAGGAACGAAAATTTGGACTGACCCCTGAAGAACGAACCTCTTGGAACGAAAACGGATACTTCGTCCGGTACGACGTTTTCACAAAAGAAGAGAACGACATCTTAGCGCAAATCGCTGATGACATTGTTGATGGAAAACGACCTTTCCCAGACTATCATATCTTTGAAAACGCTTTAGTCAGAGACGGTAAAGTCAAAGCACAAGGCATCTACGCAATGCACAATATCCAATATGTGAGTTGTAATTGCCCAGAATTCCTTGCACGTACGCGCGATACGCGTCTCACCGATCCCGCTGCTGACATCCTCGGCCCTGATCTCCTAGGTCTCAACAACCTCTATATTTGGAAACCGCCGAAAATCGGTTTAGGGTTCCCATGGCATCAAGATAAATGGTATTTTAACCACCAATATAAAACAGGAACGACAGTCGCGACATGGTCTGCTATTGATGCCGCTGATAAAGGAAATGGTTGTTTATACGTTATCCCCGGCAGCCATAAGCATGGCGTGCGTGAACATAAGGAACTTGAAGGCTCACAACAAGGAGAGTTTAAACAGGCAGAAGGGGCTCGTGATGAAGACGGCGTTGCGGTAGAAGTTCCTGCGGGCGCGGTCATCTGGTTTAATAGCCAAGTCCTCCATAAAAGCACCGATAACCACAGTGAACGTTTTAGACGTGCTAACATCGCACACTATATGAACGCTAAAGGAGAATGGACACGTCCTGAGGCTATTAATAAAAAACGTCCGCCGATGTGGATTCGGGGTAAAACCTACCCCGGCATGGGAGATGAAGTACAATGGGATGTTATACCAATTTTATAATCCGATTGATGCCTAACAAAAGGATACTATCATGAAACTACGACTGACCACCATCTATGTCATGCTTCTTTTGCTGCCACTATCTTCCGAAGCGACTGTCCCTTCCCAATACGCGAAGCAACCCGTTGAATGGTTCCAGGGTGAGGAAGGTCGCCGGATTGCCGACAACGTTCTCACTTGGCAGACACCGATCGGCGGTTGGCCCAAGAATAGAGATACAGCATCTGAGCCGTTTGATGGTAAAATTGAGGATCTGCACGCAACGTTCGACAACAGCGCGACCACTGGCGAACTACGGTTTCTTGCCCGTGCGTTTCGCGCGACAAACGAGCCACGCTACCAACAAGCATTTCTCAAAGGGTTTTCTCATATCCTCAAAGCGCAATACCCGAATGGCGGATGGCCACAGTTCTATCCGTTAAGCAAAAACTACCATCGTCATATCACGTTCAATGACAATGCTATGGTCCGCATTCTTGAACTTCTCCGAGATGTCTCTGAATCTCCCGATTATCGCTTCCTGAAAACGGAGGACCGCACTAAAGCTGAAGCTGCTGTAATCAAGGGCATCGACTGCATTCTACGCACGCAAATTAAGCAGAATGGCAAACGCACAGTCTGGTGCGCACAGCACGACGAGAAAACGCTCGCGCCTGCGTGGGCACGCTCCTATGAGCCGCCGTCGCTCTCAGGTGCCGAAAGCGTCGGTGTCGTGCGATTTCTGATGTCACTCGAAGAACCCACGCCAGAAATCATCGCCGCTGTCGAAGGAGCCGTCGAGTGGTTCAGGAGCGTCACTATCCACGGCATGCGTCTTGACAAGTTCACTAACGCAAACGGACAGGACGATAGACGGATCGTAGCGGACCCCGACGCGAGACCGCTCTGGGCGCGTTTCTACGAACTCGGCAGCAACCGTCCAATCTTTCTCGACCGCGACTCGGTGGTCCGTTACGCGTTTGCCGAGATCGGACAGGAACGCCGCACCGGCTACGCATACTACGGAAACTGGGCCGCCAGGCTCCTCACAGATGAGTACCCACGGTGGAGAGAAAAGCATAAATTCCCAAAGGAATAACCGATTATAAATTTAACGAGTTGTGCTAAATGACTATTTGTAAAATATTGTTTCACACTTACATGACGTTTGTTAGTTTTACCATGAGTTGATTCCTTTTTTAGTCCCGTAGGGACGATATGTTTATAGAAATACGTTGAATATCCTGTATTTAGTCCCGTAGGGACGATATGTTTATAGAAATACGTTGAATATCCTGTATTTAGTCCCGTAGGGACGATATGTTTATA
>VYCT01000180.1:23507-29662 GCA_009843785.1 Candidatus Poribacteria bacterium
TATAGAAATACGTTGAATATCCTGTATTTAGTCCCGTAGGGACGATATGTTTATAACATAAAATTGAATATGTGTGAAAATAATAAAAACGAACAGTTAGCTAACACAAGTCGTAAATTTATCAATAGGAGCATTAATGGACACAAATACAACACCTGAAGAACGGCAGTTTGCTCTGACATCTGAAGAACGAACCTCTTGGGACGAGAACGGCTACTTTATCCGTTACGACGTTTTCAGTAAAGAAGAAAACGACTTTTTAGCACAAATCGCTGATGACATCGCCACCGGCAAACGTCCTTTTCGTGCGAAAAATATCCACCAAAACGCATTAGTCAGAGATGGGAAAACTGAAGCATCGGGTACCTATGCGATGCACTGTATTCATCATATAAACAATTATTCACCTGAGTTCCTCGCACGCACACGTGACCCGCGGCTCACCGATCCGGTGGTTGACTTAATAGGTTCAAATATACTCGGTCTCAACAATCTGTATATCTGAAAACCCCCAAAGATCGGTCTCGGTTTCCCGTGGCATCAGGATAGATGGTATTTCAATAGACAGTATAAGACCGACAAGACAGTCGGCACGTGGAGTGCCATTGATGCGTCGGATGTAGACAACGGGTGTCTATATGTTATCCCGGGCAGCCACAAGGACGGCGTTCTTGAGCATGAAGAACTTGAAGGTTCACAACAGAACGAATTTAAGAGCGCGCGGGGCGAAGGTTCACAACAGAACGAATTTAAGAGCGCGCGGGGCGAAGGACGAAGACGGTGTCGCTGTTGAAGTGCCACCCGGAAGCGTGATTTTTTTTGATAACCGACTCCTCCATAAAAGTACGGATAACCACAGTGGACGCTTTCGTAGGTGTAGTGTCGCTCATTATATCAGCGCAGATGCAGAACGGCTGCCGTATAAAAACATAAATCATATCAAACCGGTGATGTGGGTTCGCGGGGATACATACTCCGAAAAGATGGAACCCGTCTATCAAAACGCTTTGCCGATCCCAGAAGAACAGGAGAATTAATGGACAGAAATACAGCACAATCAGAACGGAAATTTGCGATAACCCCTGAAGAACAATCCGCGTGGGAGGAAAACGGGTATTTTGTCCGTTACGACGTTTTTACGGAAGCAGAAAACGACAGCTTACGACACATCGCTGACGATATTGCCGTGGGAAAACGACTTTTCCCGAAAACAAATATCAATCAAAACGCATTGGTCAGAGATGGAAAAGTAGACGCATCGGGTATCCAAGCAATGCACAAAATCCATCATGTGAGTTGTTACATCCCAGAATTCCTTGCGCGTGTCCGTGACCCGCGCCTAACGGATCCGATCGTTGATCTACTCGGTCCAAACGTCCTCGGTCTCAACAATCTGTATATCTGGAAATCGCCGAAGATTGGCTTAGGGTTCCCTTGGCATCAAGATAAATGGTATTTCAACCATCAGTACAAAACCGAAATGACCGTCGGCACCTGGACAGCGATTGATGCCGCTGACAAAGAGAACGGTTGTTTATACGTTATCCCCGGTAGCCACAAGCACGGTATTCTTAAGCATGAGGACCTTGAAGGCTCACAACAAGCGGAGTTTAAGATCGCACGCGATGCCAAAGACGAAGATGGCGTTGCTATTGAAGCACCACCGGGAGCCGTCGTTTGGTTCAACAACCAACTCCTCCACAAAAGCACGGATAACCACAGTGACCGCTTTCGGCGGTGTAATGTCGCTCATTATATCAGCGCAGATGCAGAACGTATACCTAAAAAGGATACAAAAAATGTACGTCCTGTCATGTGGGTTCGCGGGGATACATATTCCGAAAAGATGGAACCCGTCTATCAAGACGTTTTACCGATCCCAGAATCCGAGTAAAATTAGCCAAGACTCACGCAAAAATGTGTAGTAAGGTCGCATAAGTTCTATACAATCCTAAGCATGAAGGAGACACAAAATTAAATGTTTCGCACAGACAGACAGATGATCCGATTTTCGGCAGCAGCAAACATTACGAAAATTATAATAGTATCCATCTTATGCTTTGTCATCGCCCCTATAACAACCGCTCAGACTCCAAATTTTCCAGAACGGATGCCAATTGTTGAACGTCCCTTTTCGGACGACCCCGACAAGTTCAGTTTCGCGATTATCGGCGATAAAACCGGCGGAGGTTTAGATAAGTGGCCAGTATTCGACCGCTCAATTGATGAAATCAACACACTGAAACCTGATTTCGCTATCATGGTCGGCGACTTAATACAAGGCGACACAAGAGACCTTGAACAACTCACAGCGGAATGGAAAGAATTTTGGCAACACGAATCCGATCTCATCGTCCCATTTCTGCCCTTACCGGGGAATCACGACATTACCAACCCAGTGATGTACGAATATTGGAAAGAACACCTCGGACGTACCTATTCGGCGTTTACATATAAAAATTGCCTATTTATAATGCTGAACACCGAAGAGTGGCATCATCCTGCACAGGCAGAGGCGTGGAACTGGGACAAGGGGTGGTTTGGAGAAGAACAAACGAAATATGTGGAAGATCAATTGGCAAAACACGCAGATGTCCGGCATACGTTTGTCTTGATGCACAGACCGCTATGGCTTCAGGAACACTCCGGTTGGGAAAAAATTGAAGCCGCACTCGGCGAACGCGCATACACAGTCTTCGCAGGGCACTATCATAATCTGACCCTTCATACACGCAACGACCACCGATACTTCGTACTCGGTGCTACCGGCGGCGGATTTACACCGCAGGAGGTACGAGAATACGGCGCATTTGACCATTATAGTATTGTAACCGTAGATGCCGAAGAAGTTAATATCGCGATTATTGAACCCGGGAATATCCACCCCGCGGACATCTCAACGGCAGCGTTCAAAGATCGACTCGCGAACTTGCTCACGTTTAAACCGCAATTCGATCTCAATAGAGATCAACAGCACGCCAGCGGGAACCTTGAAATAACCCTCGACAACACACTTGAAAAACGACTGGAACTTGAAATAATTTTCAATTCAAATGAGAATTGGCAGATCTCCCCAAATCAACTATCCCTTCAAGCCAAACCGGGGCAAACCGCAAAAACAACTGTCGCCTTTTCAGCACCATCGGATGACTTCCTCCCACTGCCTACCTACAATTATTCAGCACTATATGGAGGTGAACAATTGTTAAACCGTAGGCAATTGTTTCACCCAATCGACAGAGAAGATATGCGTATCCTTAAAGATTGGATGCTCCTCGGTCCGTTTGCGCTCGGTGTGACGGAGGCACCCGCGGACCGAAACAATATCCCACAAAGTTTCCTTGAAATACCATTACCGGAATCCAATCTTGATAAGACTTATCAGGGGCAAACAAGCGAAATCACTTGGCAAGAGCATCGTTCAGAATCGGAACGCGTCAATTTAAATGATGCTTTTGGGAACGCTGAGTTGGCGTACGGTTACGGCACCTCTTATATCAAGAGTCCTGATGCCCGGCGTGTTTTTGCACAGATCGGATGGGGAAGCAATCTCGGAAGACTCTATCTTAACGGCGTTGAGATTTCCGGTGCTGCGATCCCAGGCGAGCATCTATTTTCTTGGTGGGCACACTTTGAATTACCACTGAAACAGGGTTGGAACACCTTGACGATCCTGTCTGGAGATTATAACGGCTGGTGGGATTATCGGATGGAAGTTGCAGACCCAACGAACACCTTACAGTTTAGTATGAAGCCTATTGACCCGCAAGATCAATAGGTTGACCGGAACTACTCTCCAAAATTTGACAAAGAGGCTTCTACATGCTATACTGACATTTAAAAGAATTATTCACAAGGAAAAGGGGTATGTCTTACCTAAATCCAGAACTTCACAGAGACTGGAAAACGAACGGTTATCTGAAAATCTCGCGCTTCTTCTCCGCCGAAGAGGTGGTAGACCTACAAGCATGGGTCTCTGAAATCTCAGATTGGGAACCGGCATCCGACAAGTGGATGCATCACTACGAATCCACGCCGGAGGGACCACGACTCTCCCGCTCAGAAAATTTCGTGCCGTATCACACCGATATGAAAGCTACTGTGACGAGCGGCAAAGTGTTAGCCGTTGTCTCTGAGTTGATGGAAGAATCCGCAGTCCTCTACAAAGAGAAAATCAACTACAAATATCCGGGAGGCGGTGGCTACGCTGCCCATCAAGACGCGCCCGCCTATGAATTTGTTGATTACCATATCACGTGCCTGATTTCAGTAGATTCAGCCACAGCAAAAAGCGGATGCCTCTATTTTTCACCCGGTCGGCATCAGGAAGGATTTATCGCGCTGGACGAAAAAGGCTGTGTCGCGCCCGAAACCGCTTCGGCGATGGAATGGGTCGCCGTGCCGACAGAGCCTGGGGACATTCTCCTTTTCGGTTCTTACATCCCACACAAAAGTCCGGCAAATCGTTCAGAGCAACCCAGACGTATCATCTATCTCACTTACAACGCCATCTCACAAGGCGACTGGCGAGAGAAGTATTATGCCGACAAACGGGAGGCATTCTCCCAATATGAGAAAGATGGTTCAAATCGAAACAAACAAATTAGCAAAATCGCACATTTTCAAGGGAAAACAGTAAACCATGCCAAACTACATTGACCAGAGTCTTGCACAGGAAATGAAAAACGGGACACCAGAACAGAAGGTTGATGCGTTGTTCAACTACATGGAAGCACAAGGGCAGTCGTTCTACGATGAGGTCGTGACGCAGTTGGAACACGCCCTCCAATGCGCCGCCCTCGCACAACAAAACAACGCAGGTCCGACACTGATTACGAGTGCTTTACTCCACGATCTCGGACACTTTATCTTAGACGAACACAATGCGGATAAAGCCTTTCTCGCCACGGATCTGAATCACGAAGAGATAGGCGCAGAGTATCTGGCACCGTTTTTCCCAGATGCCGTCACAACGCCGATCCGCCTACACGTCCCAGCGAAGCGGTATCTATGTGCAACCGATGCCTCTTACCATGACGGGTTATCCGAGGCATCGAAAAGGAGTCTCAAGGTCCAAGGCGGTGTTATGTCAAACGAGGAACGAGAAGCATTTGAACAGATCCCGCATTTCCAAGACGCACTCACGCTACGGCGATGGGACGATCTCGCTAAAGTAAAAGGGGTAGAAACTGCCGGATTAGAGACCTACCGAAACATCGTGCAACAGTGCGTGATTCACTAACTTGGGTATTTTCACTTCAGCAAACGCCAAACTCGACTAATAACTAAAGAAAATCCGTACGCGCGCTACAGTTGGAAAGATGTTTTAGCTGCAACCAAAACCCTAACAACTTCACAACTTTACAGACTTTAGCACACTTTACAACTTTCACTTATAATCCATTTCACGATAAAGAACTCGAGGTACGTAAATGAGCTACGAAACAATTGAATCAAAATTTATCGCAACGCCAGAAAAAGGCGAAGTCTCCTCAATCCTAATCCGTCCAGACGACGCGAAATGGCTGCTCGTGCTCGGACACGGGTCAGGTACAAACATGCGTAGCGCAACCCTCCAGACAATCGCTGAACGGTTAGCGGACATAGGCATCGCCACGTTCCGTTACCAGTTCCCTTACATGGAACGCGGTGGCGGCGGTAGAGAATCGGAGGCGGTGGCGTTGCAAACCGTCCGATCTGCCGCGGCTGCTGCACACGAAGCCGCAAACGATTTATCCATCCTCGTCGGCGGACATTCTTATAGCGGACGCATGTCCTCAATGTCCGCAGCGAAAGAACCGATTGAACATGTCAAAGGTCTCGTATTTTTCGCGTTTCCATTGCATCCTTCCGGCAGAGAAGGCACAGAGCGCGCCGAGCACCTCGCTGATGTCACAATTCCAATGCTATTCCTCTCAGGCACCCGCGATAAGTTAGCAGTACTTGACCTCTTAGAACCCGTCTGCGAAAAGTTAGCGGACAAAGCGACCTTACACCTATTAGACACAGCAGATCACGGGTTCAAGGTACTCAAACGCCGTAAAACGGAAGAAGATGTATTCGTAGAAATGGCGCGGGTTCTCAGTGAGTGGATTGCAACACTGAGTTGATAATTGACCTTGAAACTTCCGTAAATTAATGGTATACTCATTCTA
>VYCT01000252.1:0-18811 GCA_009843785.1 Candidatus Poribacteria bacterium
CATATAAACTAATCCTTACCATAGGAGATTATCCATGGCAAAGTTCTTGACTGCGAGACAACGCGAGATCTTTACCTATATTCAACAGCGCATCAAAGAGGGTTATCCGCCAACAATCCGTGAAATCGGTAGTAAATTCGGATTCTCCGAAAAGGCGGCACACGACCATCTCAACGCGCTTGAGAAGAAAAAGTATATTGGACGGGAAGAAGGCAAACCCCGTGCAATTTCCATCTTGAAGGAAGCGGACCCGAAACTCGAAACCAGCAAATGGCTGGAAGGCCAGAACGCGAACCCCGCCTTAGCGGACGTGCAACGCGATATTATAGAAATCCCGATTTTCGGACGCGTGGCTGCAGGTGAACCTTTACTTGCATCCCAGAATATTGAAGGCACGCTGCCTATTCCGGCGCGCATGGTAAACAATTATGAGTGTTTTGCCCTGCGTATCATCGGTTCCAGCATGGTCGGTGCTGGCATCCTTGAAGGCGACTTTGTCATCGTTCGGAGACAAGCCAACGCGGACCCCGGCGATATTATCGTCGCACTCGTTGAAGACGAAGCAACCGTGAAACGCTTCTACATTGATGGAGAACGGATCCGCTTACAACCTGAAAACCCTGCAATTGAACCGGCCATCTTTAGTGTTAATGATGTGATGATACTCGGCAAAGTCATTGGACTTCACCGACAAATGTAGCAAAACCGTGACTCCGTAACCTCAATTTGATGGGCAGAACGAAAGTCTCTGCCCACTACCTCCCTAAAAAACTAATCCGCATCTAAAAAATCAGTCAACTCGTGTAAGTGAGAAAGCTGGACATCCACCATAGATAGATCTGGACGCGTCTTTGTCTGATCTCCAACAAGCCATGCTGTCCACAGGCCCGCGTTCTTGCCGCCTACCATATCTGCAGCGTAACTATCGCCAACGTAGATAGCATGTGCCGGCGCAACGCCCAATTCCGACAAAGCCGCTTCAAAAATACGAGCGTCCGGCTTTGCTACCCCCAAAACCGTAGAATCTATGATCGCTTCAAGCAATGGTGTCAGTCCGTATTCATCACACCATCCACGAGTGTTCCCAAAATTATTACTAATCACAGCAAGTTTATAGCTACCCTGAAGCGTTTCAAGCCATCCCCGATTTTCTGCAAGGCTCTCAGCGGCACCCGCGCAAAACCATTCAACGTACGCGTCTTTCATTTGCTCGCTCAACCCGAGTCGTTGATAAATGCCCACCGCAATTGCTTCCGTAGTTTCTCGCAACGAACAACGCGCCGCATATTCAGAAGCGACCGCCCCAACCGGTAGCATTGAACCGTCTTGGTAAGACCACTTAATAGAAGAATCCCGCTTTTGCAAACGCGCTGCCATCGTGCTCACAGCGTCTTGGTAAGACCACTCAATAGAAGAATCACCGAATGCGAATTCTGTTATCGCCGCTCTATCAGCCGCGTCAAACGCTTCACGCGTAATCTCAGGATGCCGCTCGTGGATAAATTGATACGCCCGTTCCAACCAATGGATACCGTTCCCATCTAAAGTCCCACCGAAATCAAATATTAATGCGCGGATGTCCTTCATTCACTCTTCCTTTTTGTTTCTAATTCTGGCATTCAGGCAGCTGATGCCTCCCGATGTAATTTTAGCTCTAACACTTTTACGACTTCAGCAGGCGCAATTTCCGTCAGGCAGAGGTGCAGCGCATCCTGTCGATGGCACGTCCGTTTGTAGCACGGACGACATACCACAGGTTTCTCTATAATCGTATGCCCGGCACCATAAGGCTTATGGCGTACCGGATCCGTTGGACCAAAGAGTGCTATCGTCGGTGTACCAACCGCCGCTGCGATGTGCATAGAGCCGCTATCACAGGTCAAGCAAATTTCACATCTCTCTAAGAGCGCACCGAGTTGTAAAATTGAGGTCTTACCAACGAGATTAATTGCCGGTAGCGAAGCCGGCAATGCTGCTGCAAGTTCTGTTTCTGCTAATGAACCCGTTAGCACAACGCTTGTATCAGGGGTCCGACGCGCAATTCGATCGATGACCTCGACGAAATTGGCTATAGCCCACCGTTTTGTGCGCCATGTTGTGCCTAAATTAAAAGCAATCAGCCTGTCGGTCGAAGAAACACCTTCAGCATGCAAGAGATCCTGAATCGCGTCTCGATCGGCATCCGTATGCCAAAACTCCAGAAAATCTGGAGAGCCGTCGATAGTGAGGAGCCGCAATACCCGTAAATACCGATGCACCTCATGGACACTTGTATCATCCTCGCAAGACGCAGTTAGCAACATACCTCGCCCGCTAACGTTGGTCCCGACACGTATCGGCACCCGCGCGAGAAAGGGTAGCAACGCATTTCGGAGTGAGGTGGGATGCAACACAACAGCAGCATCAAACGCAGCCCCGTGTATCCGACGGACCAAGCCCGTTAGGGATCGGTAGCGTCCACGATTTTTGGGGTCAACGATGCAAGTATCAACATAAGGGTGCGTTGCCATCAAATCCGCTACAAGGGGTCGCAACAAGAGTGACAGATTGGATTCAGGATAGGCGTTTTTCAAAGCACGCAAGGCAGGGGTCAGTAGCACCATATCGCCAATCCAACCGCCTGTTTGACACACCAAAATATTTTGCATCGTCGCACCCGTAAAAAGACTACAAGAGATCTGCCCTAAAAAAAGAACGGGTTTGACCAGGCCTTCTTACCGGTTTCGTCGGTTATTTCAACCCGAACGTATTTCGCACCGTTTGGCACACTATATGTCGCCTCTGTTAAAAGTTCGCCATCGGATGGAAGGATCCGCCTGCCCCGGCTGCACTCCGCTTTAAAAACAATGGATTGTGCCGGTGAACATTTGACCGTTACCTCGCCATCCTCTAACGCCAGATCCTCAATTTCCGGTCCGAGTGTAGAATAAAACGCGCCCGTTCGGAGTGCCTCCATAATGCCATCGATTGTCAGTTCCTCTGCCTTTACCATAATCCAACCGTGAAAGCAGTCGTGTTCCGTACCGTGCGCATCATCCGAAGCGATACCCAGCACCGGGCCGCCTCTATCGAGAAGATCATCCCACGCCTGCTCTGAAAAGCCTTTGCCGATACCCATACAGGTGTCATTGTAGACCTCAACAGCAAAATAACCCCGCAACGGTAGATAATCTGTAATCGTATGCCCAGACCAATACGGATGACATAAAACGGCTTCGCCCCCTTGTGCTTTAATTTCATCCAGAACCGCGTTCGGATGCATCTTTGCACAATTCAGGGTCTCGTGAATGTTAATAGCGACAAAGTGATACGTCGCCCCACCATACGGATTGGATGGATGCACTTCGCTGCCTGATATTGCCAAAAAATCTGATGTACTGTAAGCACTCACATCGTTAACCTTACGGTGATCTGTAAGCACGAGGAAATCGTAACCCGCTTCACGGTACGCTGCGAACCGATCCGCCATGGGCAGCTGCCCATCGGATTCCGTACTATGGCTATGTGTATTCCCTCGATACCACTGTCCGGGTTGCCGAAAAGGATTTGCGTTGAACATAACTGACTCCTTGTTCCGTGATGATAGATTCAAGTTATTAGGAGATAATGCTTGATGAACCAATTAGACGTATTCTATCCCTGCACATCTATTTTAGCATATCCGTAATTCACTTGTCAATAATTGCTCAAACTATACATTGCCAAGCCATTATTTGTTTGACACACCAAGCGGGTCGTATCACAATGCTCGCTAAAAGACGACCAGGTACTTCAAGATGCTTATCCTAAAAAAAGAACGGGTTCGACCAGGCCTTCTTACCGGTTTCGTCTGTGATTTCAACGCGAACGTATTTCGCACCGTTTGGAACACTATATGTCGCCTCCGTCAAGAGTTCGCCATCTGATGGAAGAATCCGCCGACCGCGACTACACTCCGCTTTAAAAACAATCGATTGCGCTGGCGAACACTTAACCGTTACCTCATTATCTTCTAACGCCATATCCGTGATTTCGGGGCCCATTGTAGAATAGAACGCGCCTGTCCGGAGTGCTTCCATGATACTTTCAATCGTCAGTTCCCCTGCTTTGACCATAATCCATCCGTGGAAACAATCGTGATCGGTGCCGTGTGAATCATCGGAAGCGATGCCGAGGACAGGGCCCCCTCTATCCAGCAAATCGTCCCAAGCTTGTTCTGAAAACGCTTTGCCGATCTCCATACAGCCGTCGTTGTAGACCTCAATTGCGAAGTAACCACGCAATGGCAGATAATCTGTAATTGTGTGCCCAGACCAATAGGGATGGCATAAAACGGCTTCACCGCCCTGCGCCTTAATCTCATCAAGCACGGCGTTCGGATGCATCTTTGCGCAATTGATTGTCTCATGAATATTAATCGCTACAAAATGATGTATCGCACCACCGTATGGGTTGTCAGGGTGCACTTCGCTGCCTGATATCGCCAGAAAGTCGGACGTGCTGTAAGCACTCACGTCATTAACCTTACGATGATCTGTAAGCACGAGGAAATCGTAGCCGGCTTCACGGTAGGCTGCGAATCGATCCGACATGGAAAGTTGACCGTCGGATTCTGTGCTATGACTATGTGTATTGCCGCGGTACCATTGCCCGGGTCGGCGGAAAGGATTGGCATTGAACATTGATTAATGACTCCTTAAGTTGTGTAATAGTATGTTTGAACTGTTAGGTGGCACTGCTATATCAATTTATTGGAATATCTCGCGAACCTCTTTTAATTTTAGCAAGTTTATAGTGTGTTTGTCAAATGTTCGTAGCAACCCTATTAGGGGCTTATTGTTCCGACGTTCGAGTTGCCGGTTTCAATGCTGCGTTGAAGTCATCTTTGAATTGATTCTCGTATTTCTCATGATAGAACGAGGGGACACCGATGACGCGGTATTTGCTGTTCTCTGTCAGGATTCTACTTTGGAATTCGGTACGGATCTCCGCCAGAAATTCCTCTTTCCACTGATCGTTTGCTGATAGATGTTCACCCTTAGGTTCAATAAAAAGTTGGTAACTCAGCGATGCCCCGTTTTTCTCACGTAAGAACAGCACAAAGTCAGGTTGAAAGCCTCGTCCATCGGAGAAGTTATAAAGTGAGAAATGCCCTTCATTGCGCAGCAGGTAGATGTCTTCATAGCTTTCCTCTGATGCCTGAATCCACCTATC
This sequence comes from Candidatus Poribacteria bacterium, assembly GCA_009843785.1. GTDB lineage: Bacteria > Poribacteria > WGA-4E > WGA-4E > WGA-3G > WGA-3G. Next base: position 5,194 of record VYCT01000252.1, read on the forward strand.
CAACATCTGCACGAACGCTTTTTCTTCGCTTGTACCATAAAGATTCTCAAAGGCAAACCAGTCGCTAATTTTGACCAGATACGCCAAATCGCTATCATCCGCACGCGGTGTGTCTATATTGAATTTCAGGGTTTTGTCGGTGAAGACTGCGCGGATTTGCTGCTCATAAAAGCGTTTTGTGCCTTCGTATTCTGTGATTTCTTTGCGAATTTCAAATTCTATTTGACTGAGCAGCCCTTCACATGCTGCCAATTTTGCTGGACGGTTCTCTTCCAAATAAGCGAGGTTTCCCTTGAAAGTAATTGCTAAACCTCCGAGATAGTTTTCCGAAGTGATAAATTCCCGGATAGATACCAAGTGTGGTAAATACCGTTGAAGCGACGCAAAGGTGTAAAACGGATTGCGGGCAATAGCAGATTTAACGATATTCTGTTCAATATCAACGACCTTTACGTCTCGGCTACTTTGGTTTCTTTGTTGCAACGGTGTCTCACCGTTTTCCATGAGAGTCGTTACGCCGCCGGCACCTGTATAAATAGTATGCTCATAGTTTTTCTGCTTCACACTCAGATTTGCTAAGTCGGCAAAAGATTCAACATGCTGGTAATCTTTCGGCACCTGTCTATTGAGCCAGACAACACCGTGTTTGTAGAGATAGGTCTCTTTGAATGCATCTTTCAACTTGAGTTCGCGAGTCTCTGGACGCGCATCCATCATGCCGTGGTCAATCAGAGCAGTTTGAATTTCGGAGATGTAGCGTGAATCGTGGATGCTGTGGTAATGGAGTTCTTCCAACACGCGGAGTTCATGGTCAAGGTCTTCGTCAAACTTACGGCGGAATTTGTCTGTGTGATCTGGGAAAACAAAAGGAAAATAGCGTGCCCCGCGCCCGATGAGTTGTGCCTCGGATATCGTTGTTTTTCCGATTTTATTTTTCCCTGAGTCGCGCGCTTCATAGCAACGGACAATGTCAAAGAGGTTTAGCACATCCCATCCTTCGTTGAGTTTCTGCACGGCGAAGATGGCACGGATCGGATTGTCCTTGTCTTCAAGGTTGTTAAGCCGCAGCTGATAAGTCTCCTTTTCCTTGTCGTTGTTGACCGAGAGACAGTGTTCCTCACGGAATGCCTCTTTTAGACGTTGGACCAACGCCTCGGTAGTCATCTTTTCATCAAAGAAACGGAATGCTCGTTGAACGATTTCAAGCCCTGATTCTCGAAAACTATCAATCTGATCGGTGGTCAGTTCATTAATCAGTTTGTGGAAGTTTGCCTTGTTCTCTTGCGATTGCGCGATTGTCCGCTGTGCCTTGAACAGAATGACAGGTTTTAGATTGATGCCATTATTCACCGCAACCTGTTCTTTGTACTGATTGAGAATGAGTGCTTGCAAGATGCGTGACACCTGATCTAAATCGGAATGTACAAGTACAACCTCTTTTGAGAACCGATCGTTGCGAAAATTTACCAGATCGTAGCGGTAGATAATTTTGTTCCGGTACTTATCTACAATATTTGGGTTTTCGTAATCGTGTGTGGCAGTGAATTCCAGCAACAAGTTATCTTCGTTTGCGATAAAGATGCTCTCGACTGTGTTTTCCCAACTCGGTTTCTGATCCTCCAATTCCAGTTCCAATTGTGCTCGCGTCTGAACGTTCATGTGGTGCGCTTCATCTGATAAGAGAACGATTTTCTCGTCTACGAAATTCTCGGCGGTTAAGGCGTTCTCCTTTTGTGTCGTCATATCGGTGTGGAGCTGCTGGATTGTTGTGAAGCATAAGTTGATGTCGTTTTCGTTGACCCCCTCGAAACTGTCCACCTGTGTCACCGCGACCTGTTTCCCTTCAAAATAGATGTTCTCGCTAAAGAGATATTTCGCCGCGCGTGGATTGAGGAAGTTGTCTTTCGTTTTCTCAATGATATTGGTGGAGTTAACGAAAAAAAGGAAGTTACGGTAGCCTTTCTCGTAGAGGTAAAGGATTAAGCCTGCCATGATGAGGGTCTTACCGCTACCGGTCGCCATGTTGAACAGTAAGTGTAGAGGTTTTTCCTTACCCGACAGATCGTTATTGAAGTAGTGGATAAAACTCGCGAAGGCATCCTCTTGGTAGGGACGGAGTTCAAACGCAGGGCTCAGATTTTGCGTGATGCTACTCGGCATTTCGGGTTTGGGGACCCCGAAGTTGAAGGCAATCTCAAGTTGTTCATGAAGAAATTGTTCAAGCATTATTCTTCCAAAGTTTGTTTGTCCTTGCTAATCGCAAGGTCCATAAATTCTAATTTATCAGCGCGGAGTAGGTTATTAAGGGCGCGTTTTGCATTCTCAGAGACAGCAGGGTCCCTACTGTTAAGACCCGGTTTTAGGATGGTGTTCGCTTCCTCTGTCTGAATGTAGATGTTTTTATTACGGATATCGTTGGTTAGCTTAAAGAAACACTCAATTACCTCAGCTGTATGTTTTGGAAGCATTTGACATAACTCCTTTAGATAAATTTCCCAATTTTCAACTTCGCAATCTCTTGCTTTGCATACATCTATGACTTTGGAATATGACTGTAATCGCCATTTAGTTTCCAAACACTCAGCTTGTAACCAATAGGTAAAATATCGGAGTTCTGTCGGTTCTTCCTGTTTAATGCGCCATTTAAAAAATTTCTTTACTCTTTCTTTTATATTTGGGTCTAAATGTTCTCCGGTACTTGATAAGCGTTCTCCGATTATGTTGAATACATTCGCCCAATGTTCTCGTTTTTCGTCAGTTTGCTGGTAAAATTGTTCAAGTAAGCTTTTTTGACCTTTAAGTGGGTACATCTCCCACAGGTAATAGTTAAAAAGGCGTTCACCGAAGACATCAATGGGTTGTCGTGCAATGAGATCATGCTTTTTGAAATCAGACAAATGTTGTAAGGCAAAATTGAAATCGTCTTTAAGAATTTCAAAGATTTGCTTAACTGCCCCATTGCAGAGTATAAAGCTACTGAATGCCGCGTACCATTCTTGACGTTTACTTTGTGCCTGTGGGAAAAAATCTGATTTATGTGCAACTGCCCATTTCTTATTGAAGTTGTAAATCGAAAGATAATTCTTGCCCAAAATGGCATATTCAGGCGGTGTCAGCGGATAATCGGTTTCTGTGGAGAAACGCTTTGCAAGGAGCGTTGTTACTTCAGCGACTTCACATTCAGGTTTGTGTCTGCGTAACCAGAAACCGAATTTGACGAGGTCCTCCAATGCTCTGCTTCGTGTATTGTTGATGCCTTCGGTGAGCGGATCGTTACGATATAATCCGCTTGGATTGTTCTCATCTAAGTTCCAATCATACTGTGTGCAAAGCATGTCCAGGATCCCCGCAAGTTTTTCCCGGGCAGCCATAGGAACATCTATATCTTTTTCAAGACATACGCAGATAAAGTCGCCGACAGCTCGTCGCGCATTGGTCCAGTTCTGATTCTCGCGGGATTCATCACCCTGCTTATAGTCTCGATCGTGTTCTCGGTCTGGATGTGAAAGTACCCATTCACAGAATGTTAACCATTCGTTGAGTTGATCGAAGTTTTTTTCTTTAACCAGTGCTTGCATTGCATAAATCATTACACGTATGTAAATGGGCCTCTCAATCCGTTCGCGGTTTCTCATCCAAAACTTTAATCTGATAAGATCCGGAGTGATTGACTCTTTGAAAAAGGTCTGAAACGCATTGGCAAGTGTCTCAATATTAATTCTTACAAATGAATTATTTTCATAGGACTCATCATCTTTTTCCCACTCGTTAATAAAATCAAGTAACTCTTTATCTGTGAGATTGGAAAGGTCTTGTGGGCTGTGTGGGCTACGCTCAGACACTCCGCCGGTTCTAACTTCAGTTTTATATGGCGGATAATCTTCATCGGAAATTGATTTATTGATTTTATCTTGTAATTCTCTGAAACGAGCTTCATATTTTCCAAATAGGATAGATTCAAAAGGTCTTAGCTGCATCCAATGGAAACGCTGTTGGCGTTCTTTGAAGCGTTCCTCCGTAAATTCTTCACCTAACCAGCCTTCTATCCAATGACGATAATTTTCTTTTGATGGTCCCTTAAGGATAGCATCGAAAATACGGATTCGTTCTTCTTCCGAAAGTAACGTATCTTTGAAATGTTTACAGGCACCTCGTATCATCTGTTGAAATTCAAAATAATGTTCCCACAATCCATAATCTTTGTGGGTCAGGATTAGTTCTCGTATCCACGGTTTAGTTTCCTTGTTTGGGTATTGGGCATAAAGGTGATGGCGTAGGCGTTTGAAAACTTTCCACTGTTGCTTTTGTAAAACTTTGTCTAAGTCTGCAACTGTGTTGGATGGTTTTTCAAACACCTTCTCGCATACAGATGTGAGTGTACCCACAAGTATTTTCTCGGGTCTTTCGCTGCGACTATCCGTTTCACGAAGACGTGGGCACCATATATCAGAAAGATCAGTTTCTTTATCACGGTCTTCCTGATGTGTCCGCAAATGAATCATATCCGTTGTAGTATCAATAAGAAGGCAGGCAACTTTGTAAGGTTCCTTTTCAGCAAGTCGACTAACGCCCTTGGACATTATATTTGAGTATTCCCCGTGACTAAATTTAGGAGCAGGATGTAGTAATGTTCCTATTGATGCGCGCCAATCGTTTATGCTTTCCTGTCGTTGTTTGCGTTTTTCCTCTGACTGAGGGTCAGGTGCGAACTTAATCAGTATTTTTGCGAGTTCCAATGCTGCCGATGTCTGATTTTCCTTTGCCCAAAGCTCCAATAGATCTGCATATCTGTACGTCCTGAATTGACGCTCCATACTTGTATAGTGAAGTATTTTGTCTTTCAGTTTCACCGAGTGTTCTGAGGGAAGCTGCAAAGCAATATCTAATATACCGTCATATACAACAGAGTTATCAGTATCAGGAAGATCCAACACTAAACTGATAACTTCATCAGGTTTCTCGCTGCATACGTTTTTGAGATATTGAATCTCGGGCCAGTAAGGGAATTGAACCGTGCCATCATCAAATCGTTGGGCTTTTGGAGGGTGTTTAAAGCATCCGCTCTCTGCAAGAGGCTTAAGCCACAACGGATTTTCCAAGCGAGAAAAAAAATACTTACGGTGATGCTCTTTCTTGAATGAGCCTAGGGCTTTATCAATCAATTCACTCGTTGGCTTCTTCCAGAATTTCATGGATGCTCCTTAACTGTTCAAGATCACTGCCCGCAGCGGCATATAAAAGGTTATCAAGGTTTTGAAAATGCAATTCCACTTCATTAGATGCTCCTATAGGAAACTCATCCTCACGTAAATGCGCATGTCCGCGAAACCACTTTATTGCCTGTTTCCATTCTTGAGATAAATTCTCGGGGATGTTTTCTTTATCAGCATAATCCAGAGAAGTCGTAAAGAAAGAACTGTCCTTTTCCTCTGCCCTCAGTCTGCCTTTTTTGTGTTCATCAACCAGTTTTTTTACCTTTTCACAGATATAATGAGGGATTATATGTTCTTTTGGAACGTCATCTGCTGGATGAAATTCATCTCCTCCCCATTTATTTGCCCATTCGTCTTGGAAATCATTTACAAAATCCACATATTGTGTCCTATCCGCTGTGACACTATTAACAGAATCAGCAAGAAGGTTCATTATATCTCTTCCAGCGTGCGACACAAATGTAATGTAACCTGCAGATTTCTTGTTTAGTTGATCTAATGCGCCTTTGTATGCTTCGGCATACACCGGCAGTTCAAGATCGTCGTTTATCCAGTCAAAAACCGTTTGTTGTCTTTCCGTGAGCATTCCGTTAGGGGAGTCCTCCTTGTGCTAACCCTCGCTACATGTTTTCGTTTCGCGCTTCTGAATCCATTTTAAGTGAGTTTGATAATTAAAGCTCCAAATGTAGACATCCGCTTGTCGTAAGGAAATCCTTTATCGCCTGTCTGTGTAAGTCCTAAAAATTAACTATATGTTAACTTTTTCTGGTTTCGGGGACAATCGGTTTGTAAGGCGTAGATTATGAACATTTCGTGAACATGGCACGGATTTTCATGAACATTCATGAACATTGGCGATGTGTTCAATTTTCGTGTTCGCAACATACGTGGTTGTGAATCCATTCAAGGCGTGGGTTTGTGAGCGAAATAGGTTCTGTGCACGATGATTTTTCTGCCAAGATGTTCATAAATGTTCACGAAATTGTTCACGATTCTTTTTTGTGCTTTGTAAACAGATCAAACGCAGTCAGAACCTTGGAACAGGACATTTTTAAAATCTGGGTCTATGGAATTTTCATGAACAATTGGGCAATTTTAATTTTTGTCTATCTCTTTTCAAAGTGCCACAAACGTAGTATTTGATTGGCTTGGTCGCACTTGATGGGTTCGGTCTGTTTACAAGTTGTTCATAAAATGCGAATTTCATCGGTTAACGTTTGTTAATTCGGCTGGTGGACAGTTCGTGTTCTAACCGAACCGGACTTATTCCAACCGGTTTCTCTGTATCTTGTTTACCGGAAACCCTTGTTTAGCAAACGCTGCAGCTGAAGGTTTTCGCGTAAAATCCGATTACCCTTGATCTGCAAATGATGGTATCCCAGGCGTGCGTCGGCTCTCCGCCAAATCTTCATATACAATCCGTGCGATTTCGGGACCAATTTTCTGGAGTTCTTCTTCCAACCCCGCCTCTTGGATAGGAACAGTGGCAACGAATGCCCCTTTGTGTAAATCAATGGGGAAACCGTTTTCTTGTTCAACACCGTCGCGGGCGTACCGAACCCGTGCCATGAAGAGCGGTCCATACTCCCCATTATAGTGAAGTTCCACCCGTAGGAGCTCAATAGAATCAGGGCCTGGTACTCGTCCAGCCAGGTCAAGCGTCTTAATCCTAAGATCCATCTTATTAACGTTGTCAACGATATGTTTCATGAGAGTATCTCCTCTTCATTCTGAAACGGACGGCTCTGGATAAACATTAAAACTGTTTTTTACACAAGTTGCCGGAATAATTTCGTGTGCAAGAATCTCGGCATCCCTTAATGCGCGGACAAGTGTCTCTAATTCGATTGTTAAGTTCGGCGAGCGTGGTGTGCCTTCGCTTGAAGGGGGTTGCATTGCGTGTTGTGTCAAAAAATCTCCCATAGGTCCGGGATCAACAACGCCTAACAAGAAATCAGGCAACCCATCGTGCTGGTAGGGCGGTCCCGAACTTGTTGGAGGCGGTAACATCTGTGCGACCTCCTTGACTGGATCGAGGAGATGCAATCCCGGAGGCAGCGGTTCCTGAATCTCAATTTCATGAACGTAGGCAGGATCTTCTGGGGTAGGAACCCGCTCGCTGCCTAACATTGCGTAATGCCAAGCTACCGCGTAAGAACGCGTAAGAGAAATAAAAGGACTATTCACAGTGCTTCTGGCAATATGAAGCATCTGTCGAGTTATAGTAGGAGTCATTCTGGGGCTCCTGGCAACAAAACCTTGCTCCATTGGATCGTTGAGATACCAATACGTGTTAATACCTGCCCCGCGATAGAATATCGCCATAAGTCCCTTTTTATCCTTTTTCCTTTTCTCAAATGTAGATACTTATTAAGTTTATCTCTTGTTGGATGCAAAAGTCAAGTGAAAAATCAACCGAGTATCAAGTTGTTCCAATCAGGAAATTCTCCATCTTCCAGAATCTTTATTATTGATTGCCGACATAACTCCTGAAAGACAAAATATACAGAAAATTATTTGATTTTTCGCATAAAATATGTGGTTTTTTACATAAAATACTTGATTTTTGATGTAAAATTGTAGTACTATATAATTGCCAGTGGACGAAATTCGGGTTCATCCGTGTGATTGGAAGGCTACGGCCCAGCACAATCCTATATCCCTGGCTTTTTTATTTTCTTCCTCTCAATGCCGCAGCTGTGAGTGGTCTGTTCTGCGTATAATAGACACCATAATCTGTTTTGCGCGTGTCATCAATATCGTGTACGAGCCCAAAAGCCTTCCACAGATATACCAAATACCGATCTTCACCTCGTTCATAAAGCCGCTGTAACGCCCAGATAAAATAATCAACAGCCTGTAAACCTGCGTGTTCCTTTGGAGTTGCCACGGCAATGTTTAAAGATGCGTGGCTGGTTATCTCCTGTTGCGTGACGAAATCGGAGCGTGCAGCTTCAAGTGCTCGATGCAAGGCAGCCGTCCGATCAGACTTACCGCGTTTTGAGAAAATAATATCATATCCGCTACTCTGATGTAGTCTTTCTCTGAACAAACGCTCAGTCAGAGAGTCGTAAAGTTCGTTGGGATGATAACGATAATCGGGTTCTCGTTTGTTGCGTTGGCGTACGTATTCAAGAACGCTTAATTTATCGGAGACGACAGCGAAAAATCGTAATCCCTCCGTGTCACGTAAAAGTCTGAAAACATCCCGTCGTACTTCAGGAAGGTCATCCTTGGCGTGAAATGCAAGTGCCGTTTTTCGGTTGGTGGGCTGCATAGACGGAACACTCTTAAAATAGGAATCGCCCATCAGTTGCGCGCGCAGTGTATCGAAACGCTCCTTTAATGCTGACGGATTTGGCACATCCAGCAAACCGAGAATGAAAAAGCGGGAACACCCTTCTGTACCGACCAATACCTTTCCCTTACGGGAAAAGAGAGTGCCATCGCCGCCTTCATCTACAAAATAGTGTCGGATTGAAGAAGGTGTTTCTGAGGTTTGTTTATTCTCCATAAAATGCCTTGTTCAACGCCTTATCTTCCTCACTCACCGCAAAATCCGCATCTTCTATTTCCGAGAGGTTGACGTAGAGTTGGTTTTTATCCAGCAATTCCGCTAATAGGTGTTTTTGTGTCTCAAGGTCATCAATAGCGTTGAAATCGTTTACGGCTTCTTCCGGGACTTCAGCATTGACGTACCAGTTCAGGAACGAGTTTTCAGCAATGTCTCGCCAGAGTGCGATAAGTTCATCGGATGATTGTGCGGCTTGGATTTTGTCCATATATGCCTGGTTGTATTGCATCAATTCACAATAGATGAAATCGCCAGTATCTTGGTCTTTCATTACTTTTTCCACACGTGGAACGGTGACATTTTCAACGTAAGCCATCTGCTCCACTAAAATAAATTTGCGATTTCCATTGTCCTTTTTGTTCAACTCTAAGACAGCATGGGCGGTAGTTCCTGACCCAGCGTGAAAATCGAGAACAATCGCATCTTTATCTTTTTGAAAAAAAGTAGCACCGAGTATGATTTCTTTTAGCAATGCAGTTGGCTTTGGAAAAGCAAAAATATCTTCGCCCATAAGATCCTTTAGTTCATTCTTACCATCTGCATTCAAGTGTTTTAAGACGGAATAAAACTTTGAGCCATCTTCATCTAATGCTCTATATCTCCCGACGATTGTTTTATTCTTCCCCTTATTCAGGAGGATGTATTGCCCCTCTTCTATTCCTTTATCAATTTCATCTTTTTTCGCTTTCCCTTTAATCTTCTCAATATCTTCATAGTAACAGGTCCCATATTTTCCGAATTCTATTCTCAACCAGTCTTCTTCAATCCAGTATTTCTTACCATCTTTTTCAACGATCTTGCCCCTGATATCTTTAGGCTTTCTCAAGGGTTCAAATTTTTCGATATTCTTGGCATAAGTCAATAGGTAATCATGTCCTTTTACTACCTGTTTAGCAAGTCCACCACCTTCTGCCCGAATAACTACAAAATTGGTGACAAAATTTTCATTTCCAAAAATTTCGTCCATTAAAACTTTCAAATATGCTTGTTCATTATCATCACAACTGGCAAAAAACACGCCATCGTCTGTTAATAGTTCCTTTGCTGCTTCCAACCGGTTTCTCATAAATGTTAGCCAACTGGAACGGTTAAAACTATCGTTGTAGCCGAAACTGTCACTTCCGGTGTTATAGGGTGGGTCGATGTAAATGAGTTTGACCTGTCCTCGGAATTGCTGTTTGAGGGTGTGGAGTGCGATGAGGTTGTTACCCTTGATGATAAGGTTTTCTTGAATAGTGCCGTTCTCATCGCGTTGGATGTCCGCTATGTCCTGTTCACCTTCAGCTGTGTGGCGTTTCCAATTCGTGAGGACTTTCGGATCAAACATGCGGTTGATTTCGTCTTGGGCAAGGATTTCATTGAAGAAGATTTCTTTGCGCTTTTCCGCTTCTTTTGTCTGTCCACCCTCTAAGACACAATCCTTGTAGGGCCAAACGAGTGAGACTTCGCCGCGTTCACGGAGGAATTTGCCTTCAATGTTCAAGCCGATCTTGTTGCGGAATCGGGTGTAGGCATTGGCGAGGAAGTTTTTGTCGGTGATGTAGTTGATGAAGGTGTTGTGGTTGAAAATCCAATGCCCTTCAACCTCGTCAAAGAACGTCGCCTTTATTTCATCGTTTTTAAGCAATAATTTGATAAGGTCGTGGTCGAGTCGCCAAGCGTGGTCTCTAACAGCAGCGGGGATGAGTTCACCTGCATCGTCAAGAAGGTCGGGGTTGGTTTTGAGGAGTACGGTCAGTTTTTCGTTGAAATTTTCTTTCGGCATAAGGAGCGATAACCTTCATTTCATTTAGGATAACGGCGGTTCAGGGATAGCGTTTTTCTGTCAATATAACTTATTTTAAGTTTACCATGCGTTTGGCGAAAAGTCAAGAAAAATGTTTGGTTTTTGCAGAACGATTTAGCGGTAAATGAAAGTCGCTCCTACAAGAAGATGGATAGACGCTGGACAGATGTTTCCAAATACAGAAAAAAGAAAAGATTGACAACGAAACCGACTTGTGATATAATTTTGCAAGTGCAAGAGACTGAAATTTATCGGACAAGAATATGAAAATCCGCTATCTTCATATTCTCTCCGCAGGAGAAAAAATCTTATGAAATCCTACAGGCAAATCGTTGAGGAAGCCAAAACAGAAATACCAGAAGTAACGGTTGCTGAGGTAAAAGCCGAACAAGATAAAGAGGGCGATTTCGTGTTACTGGATGTGCGTGATGAAGACGAATATCGTGCCGGTTATATCCCCAACGCTGTCCACGTCACACGCGGCATGCTCGAATTTTCCGTTGAAAACCACATTCCTGACCGGGACCAGAAGGTTATCATCTACTGTGCAGCCGGGCTCCGTTCCCTTCTCGCCGCGAAGTCGCTCCGTGAAATGGGGTACACCGACACCGTTTCTCTCGCAGGCGGGTATCGCGATTGGGCAGCCGCCGGCTTTCCAACAGTCCAAGATAAACCGATGAGTCATGAACAACTCGATCGTTACAGTCGACATTTTATGCTCACTGAGGTCGGTGAGCAGGGACAAGCAAAACTGCTGAATGCCAAAGTCTTGATGGTCGGTGCCGGTGGATTAGGGTCGCCCGCGGGCGTATATCTCGGTGCCGCAGGTGTCGGACATCTCGGTATTATTGATTCTGATGTCGTCGAATTAAGTAATCTACAGCGTCAGATACTCCACCGTACAGAATCCGTCGGCACACCGAAAGTTCAATCCGCAACGACAACGATTAAGTCGTTGAACCCTGACATCAATATCACACCGTATAACCTCCGTCTCACTGCCGATAACGTCGAAGAAATCTTCTCGGAATATGATCTGATTGTAGACGGCTGCGACAACTTTGCTACCCGTTTCCTCGTCAACGACGCGGCTGTGCTGATGAATAAGCCCGTCGTTCACGGCAGTATCTTCCAATTTGAGGGACAGGTCTCGCTCTTCAAGCCACACGAGGGACCTTGCTACCGATGCCTATTTCCAACACCACCACCGCCCGGCATGGTACCCAGCTGAAGTGAGGCAGGTGTCCTGGGCGTGCTCCCAGGCGTAATCGGTGTTATGATGGCAACTGAAGCCATTAAATACATTATCGGTATCGGCGAACCCCTTATCGGCAGGCTCATCCTCTACGACGCGCTCAGTATGACCTATCGTGAGATGAAAATTCCTAAAGATGAGAACTGCCCACTCTGTAGTGATAACCCTGTTATTACACAATTGATTGATGATTACGACGCAGCGGCTGAGAATCCCGAAACCTTCGCCCCCGCCGCTGACTAACAATGACCGCATTGATATGGAGATTTACACAACTCCGAGGAGAATCTATATGTTACCTTGTCCTGATTGTAACAATCCACTGACGCAGTTTCCGATCGAACAAGACGACGCAGACCTCGTCAGTTGTGATGGCTGCTACGGCGTATGGATCGTCTATCCGGGTGATGATCTGGAGCGTGTAGATAACGTTACTTTTGATGATCTCGTCGAAGCGTATGGCACTGAATATCCGATTGATGTTGACCCGAGCACGGTGGAACTTCCTGAAGAAGTTGAAGACGCATTGATGTAGAGCGGGAGGTATAATATCGGTGCTAAGACTCGGATTGGGAAATTGAAGACAGAAAAAAATGCACATCTTTTTTTAATTGTGCTATAATAGTTTTAATTCACTACTCTAAGGAGGATTGTTAAATTGTTAATGCGTACTCTCATTTTACTGGTAGGTTTAAGCTTTGTGGCTGCACCCGCATTCGCACAAAAATATATGAGTTGGGAAGCGGAGAACTTTGACGATATCAACGGTGAAAAATTTCAAGTCTTTGACGCACCATCCGATCAGCCGGGCAACGCAGGTGAAGGCGTAGACGATTACACGGTCGCTGAAGCATCAGGTGGTGCCTTCATCGGTTCAGCCAACGGCATTGGAAACGATGGAGGGGACTGGGTGAAATACGAATTCTCAGTCGAGACAGATGATTGGCATTTCTGGGGACGTGTGATTGCACCCTCAGTTGCCGATAACTCCTGTTACTGGGCACTTGATACAGCGGACGGCGATGTTACCTCTACCAATGACGGCCCCATGAATATCTGGGATTTCTATGAAGCAGGAGAACTCCGAGAAAATTATACGACGGATTGGGTCTGGTTCCGATTGAATTCACGCAACGGGCCCTTTGAAGGATTGGAACTTACCCAACACGGCGACGATCCGGTTCCTGTAAGACTGGATGCGGGCGAGCACACACTCCATATCGCACATCGCGAAGATGGCACATACATTGACCAAATCTTCGCGACAACAGATATTGAATTCGATCCGAATGAAACCGCCCCGCAGACGGCTGTCGAACCCCAAAACAAACTGACAACAACTTGGGGCGCACTCAAAAGCGGATTCTAAGTCAAACAAACGCTTAGAGGCATCCACTCGCTGGATGCCTCTATTTTTAATGCCTACCACGCGGGATATACGGAAAATTGAAAAACCGCTGTTATCTCTCGCTCCCTCCCAAAATAAAGACCTGCCTACTTATTTGCTTCATACTTGCTAACGGCAGCATTACGCTGAACGCCGTCGAAACAACACTCCGCTTCACTGACCAGACACAGGCAGCCGGTATCCATTTTAAACATACCAACGGGGCATCTAAACAGAAATACCTACCTGAGACGATGGGAGCGGGTGGACTCTTCTTCGACTACAACAACGACGGACATCTTGACATCTACCTCGTCAATAGCGGTACCCTCAGCCATGATGCTCAGACCCCCAGACCTGCTAATCACTCAGACGTTCTCTACCGGAACAACGGGGATGGCAC
>VYCT01000252.1:18911-29652 GCA_009843785.1 Candidatus Poribacteria bacterium
CGGAACAACGGGGATGGCACTTTCACTGATGTTACAGCCCGCGCTGGACTACACAAGGGCGGTAGCGGTAAAGGATTGGGCACACTCTTCACAGATTACAACAGCGACGGTTATCCTGATATTTTCGTCGCCAACGACGCTGTTCCCGATTTTCTCTACCGCAACAACGGCGATGCCACTTTCACAGATGTCGCCATCGCGACTGGAGTCGCCTACAATTCGGAAGGGCGCGCAACCGCCAGTATGGGGATCGCCACTGGTGATTATGATAGCGACGGGCTGCCAGACCTCTTTGTCACAAACTTTTCCTTGGAAATTAACAGCCTCTTTCACAACAACAGCGACGGTTTCTACACGATGACCACCTTTGAAACCGGTCTCGCTGATCCGAGTTTTTCGCAACTCGGTTTCGGCACCCAATTCCTTGACGCAGACAACGATGGAACGCTTGAACTTTTCGTCGCAAATGGGCATGTATGGGATAACGTATCAAAAATTACGCCATCCCTCTCTTACAAACAACGGTGCCAGCTCTTTGGTAATATCGGAACAGGGCAATACAGAGACCTATCCGAGACAGCCGGCGCGTTTTTCAAGCGTCCAGTTGTCGCGCGCGGTGTAGCCATCGGCGACTATAATAACGATGGTGCAGTGGATATCCTTGTTACATGTTGCGGTGAAGCTCCGGCACTCTTACGAAACGATTCTCAAACAGCCCACCGAAAGCACAATTGGGTGAAAATCCGGCTTGTTGGCACTGAGAGCAATCGCGACGGTATCGGGGCAAAAGTGTGGGTGCAAACAAATAAGCGCACACAGTTCAAAGAAGCGACTTGTGGTGGAAGTTACGCATCCAGTAGTGATCCTACCCTTCACTTCGGTATCGGCACACAAGAAATGATTCAATCTATCAGAGTGAAATGGCAAAGTGGACGTAGCCAGACAGTCGATTTTTCAAACACAGAGAACCCGGTGAATCAAGTTATCCGCATTATCGAAAACGCATTAGATTAAATAGATACGATTCCATGAGCCGATGGCTGATGGCTGGACTTCTCTTTTTTAGGTTGACATTGCGCTATATCCGCGCGTATAATAATGATATTATCAAATCTGGTAACAGAGGAACGTGTAGAACACCTCAATTTTTTGACTTCTTAAATATGTGAGGAATAATCGAATTGGCTCAACAAAAAGCGACCAATATAACGTGGCACGAAGCAACTGTCACAGCGGAAGATCGAGAAAAATTACTGAATCAGAAAGGCTGTGTGATTTGGTTCACCGGACTCTCCGGCTCAGGTAAATCGACATTAGCGAACGCAGTCGAACAGGTATTGCATCAACAGCGGCACCACACGTATGTCTTAGACGGCGACAATGTACGACACGGACTGAACAAGAATTTAGGCTTCTCACCAGAGGACCGTGAGGAAAATATCCGCCGCGTCGGTGAAGTCGCGAAACTCTTTTCGGATGCAGGCACAATTGTCATGACAGCCTTCATTTCGCCTTACTGCGCCGATAGAGATCAGGCAAGAGCACTCATCGCTGAGGATAGATTCGTTGAAGTTTTCGTCGACTGTCCGCTCAATGTTTGCGAAGAACGGGATACAAAAGGTTTATACAAAAAGGCGCGTGCTGGAGAGATTAAGGAATTTACGGGCATCAGCGCACCTTACGAACCGCCCCTGAACCCTGAGGTCACAGTGAACACCGCAGCTCTCTCTATTGAAGAATGCGCCCAGGCAGTTGTTGAAACACTTGTGAAAGCCGGTCTCGTCCCCGCGCTGAATTAGCAAGCGAAAACGGACCGCTTCAATATTAAAAGTAGGGCAGGGAAATGGAATCAGTTATTGCGGATTTCAATGAGAACGGATTCTCTATTCTACATGGCATTTTGGAATCGGAGACGCTTGCAGTCGTTAAACGCGAATGTGAAGCGTTGGTCAATGAACTCGCTTCACAACGGCACGCAGAAGGAAAACTCGCGAACACATATCCAGATGCCACTTTTGAAACCCGCCTGATTCGGATGTATGAAAAACACCCAGACGAGAACCCGACAATCTTTCGACCTGAACTACATCGTGAAGGGTTTTTCGGTGTGTTCGCGCACCCTGTCCTCCTTGAACTTGCCGGTGTTATCTTGGGACCAGAGATCCGATTGTACCCGAACTATTCCGTCCGTCCAAAACTACCGGAGAACAGACGAACAGAAGTCTTATGGCATCAAGATGCAGGCTACACTTCAAAGGATGCTGATGTGTTGCGGATGATGAATGTTTGGGCACCCTTAGTACCGGTTAACGTTAAAAACGGGTGCATGGAATTCATTCCAGGAAGCCACAAGTGGGGGGTTGTACCACACGAGAAAGACGAATACTACCTCCGGATTCACGATGACTACATCAAACCGGTTGAGGCGGATGCTGTAACGATTGAGATGCTGCCGGGCGATGTCGTCATCTTCAGTAACCTGCTCTTTCACCGTGGGTTGCCGAACCGAGATGAACATATCCGATGGAGCCTCGATTTTCGCTACCAAGATGCCAAACAGCCGACGCTCCGGACAACGCAAGGACATCTACTCAGCTCGCAAAGGACACCAGAAGCGGTCGTAAAAGATGCTCAAGCGTGGGCAGAACTCGAATTTTCCTAAATTGAAACCAAGCGCGCGAAGGTGGAACGAATCCCACATCCTCCACACCGAACCGCAAGGAAAGTTAAAAGAATGAAATTAATTCAGTTTCACCTACCTAATTTAGGTAAGCGGGTCGGAATTGTCACCCGCGACGACGAAGTGATTGACGTAACAAGCGAGGAATCCGCCGGAGTCTTAGAAGTGCTTACACTCGCGCATCAAGAACAGGTAAGCCTCGGCGTCATACTCGCTGACATTCAAGAGAAGGTCGCAACACCCGCGCCGATGCAACTCCCTTCCTTTGCAGATACACAAAACGCAGCAACGGAACCCGAAGGACTTACGCTAAAGAAACTCGATGTCGCCCCCGACGAAAATGTACCACATCTCTTACCCCCTATCGACGCACCTGAAGTATGGGGATGCGGTGTAACCTACAAACGGAGCGCAGAGATGCGCGACGACGACACCGAACAAGACATCTACAGCCGCGTCTATCACGCCGACCGTCCTGAGATATTCTTCAAAGCGACACCTTCACGCTGCGTCGGGCCCAACGGCTTTATCGGCATCCGAAGCGATTCCGCACTGACAGCGACAGAACCAGAACTCGCATACATCCTCGGTGGCGACGGTGAGATCGTCGGGTATACCCTCTGCAATGACGTATCCGCATGGGACATTGAACGCGATAACCCGCTCTATCTGCCACAATCCAAAGTCTTTTACGGATGCTGCGCACTCGGACCCATGTTTCTCACGCCATCCGAAATAGACGACCCATATAATTTGGAAATGCAGTGCACCGTCCTACGGGATGCAGACGTTATCTATCAAGGCGAAGTGAACACTTCCCAAATCAATTGGAAGTTTGAGCAACTCACCGAATTCCTGATGCGGGATAACCCGATTCCGCTCGGCACCGTCGTCTCAACCGGGACCGGTATCATCGTCCCGAACGAACTACCGCTTGCCGCTGGGGATGTTGTCCAGATAGACATCGAGGGGTTCGGCACACTCTCAAACCCTGTCAAGCAGTTTTAGGAGACACCGCGTAATGAACCACAGTAGCGAACCTTTTATCGGTATGCATAAAACCGAATTGGATACACCCGCATTGCTGATTGATCTCGACAAAATGGATGCCAACATACAGACGATGGCGAACTATTTCAGCACAGTCAACGCGGATCTGAGACCACACGTGAAGACACATAAAACACCGATCATTGCGCATAAACAGATTGCAGCGGGTGCCATCGGTGTGACATGTGCGAAACTCGGTGAAGCTGAAGCGGTGATTCACGCCGGTATCCGAGATGTACTCATCGCCAATCAAATCGTCGGCGCTCAAAAAATTGCGCGGCTCATCAACCTCGCGAAGCATTCGGAGATTATGGTTGCCGTAGATAACCCGCAGAATGTAAAAGCCATCGCTGAGGCTGCCGCTGCGAAGGGCGCGACCGTTAGGATGTTAATAGAGGTGAACATCGGTATGGATCGATGCGGTGTTGAACCCGGCGCACCGACACTAAAACTATCAGATCAGATACGCCAAACGCCAAACTTGGTGTTTGAAGGTTTAATGGGGTATGAGGGACATACCGTCGCTAAACCGAACCGAGCAGAACGCGATGCCGCTGCACGCGAGGCGATGCAACGCTTACTCGACACGAAACATTACCTCGAAAAGCACAGTGTGGAAGTGCCCATCATGAGCGGCGGTGGTACTGGCACCTTTAATATCACTGGGAGCATTCCAGAAATGACAGAGGTGCAGGCGGGGTCTTACGTGCTCATGGACACCACCTACCGAAATGTAGAAGGTGTCGGCGAGCATTTCGGCTGCGCATTGTCGGTTTTGGCAACCGTCGTGAGTCGTCCAAACCGGAGCCGAATGATAGTGGATACGGGATTGAAGGTACTTGCCAAGGAATTCGGTATTCCACAACCCGTTGGTCTAACAGGCGTAGAAATGACAGGACTTTCTGAAGAGCACGGAAAGATACAGGTATCTGACGAAAATGTTT
Organism: Candidatus Poribacteria bacterium; assembly: GCA_009843785.1. GTDB lineage: Bacteria > Poribacteria > WGA-4E > WGA-4E > WGA-3G > WGA-3G. The sequence continues at coordinate 23,586 of VYCT01000252.1, forward strand.
CTCTCAAACCGGGCGATAAACTCGAAGTTTTACCAACGCACTGTTGCACGACAGTGAATCTCCACGATAGGTATTACGGCATCCGCAACGGGATTGTCGAATCTGTGTGGGAGATTTCAGCAAGAGGAAAAGCACAATGATTACAACAGGAGGTAAATGCAATGCGAACTAACAAATTACAGTGTATTTGGAAACCGTTCTATCTTCTGAGTCTACTGACCCCTGGTTTTCTACTACTCTATCAGCCAGTTTCAGAAGGCTATATCGCAAAACGTTATTCTGTGCCCCAGATCGTCAAAGAAAGTACCAATGTCGTTTCTGGAACCATTACTGTCGTCAACGCCAAACGACAGACTGCCGATATTAAGGTTGAAGAAAATCTCAAAGGCACCACCGAATTTCAGGTCATTAAGATGCGGTTCGATGTCTTTAAAGGAGAGGAAGACCATCGAAAAGAAATTATCCGTTTCCTACGGCAAGGTGAACCGATAATCATCTTTTATGAGCAAAAAGGTGGACGTATCAATAGCATCGCACATACACGCGGAAAATGGTTCCAAACCCAAGTCACAAAACAGAGAGACAGAGGTTGGGGCAGATGGATGTTTACGCACTTCGAGAAATACCTCAATAAAGACACGGTATCGAGAAGAGATTCAACCCCAGATTTTCTGAAGGAACTTCGCGGAATGTTAGGTGAAGACGCTATCCAACTCTTTTATCTCCGGACAGACAGTTATAAGGACGAGTCCCCTGTTATCTCCAATATCAATTCGATAGAAGAACGTTGGATCGCCTATCAAGGCACAACGAATCGAGATTTACCTGGCCTCAGCAAAGCAGACATCTTATGGCTCGGCTTCCGCACGCTCTCACGAGATGGAAGATACCGGCTTAACGACAAACAAGAAAATCGGATTAAAGCATTCGTAAAGAACGGCGGGGTCGTAATTGTCTCTGGCCAGGATAGCGATGAGGGGCGTCCCTGTGAGACAGGGTGGTTACCTGAACCCCTTAATGGCGTAGAGAGCTCACGACGCAATGATTTTAAACCGACTGCCGATGCCGGTGAACTCTTTAAAGCCCCCCACCGTATTCGTTCAGGGCAACTCGCACTTGACGACTCATGGAGCGGGTGGAATCAAAAATATCAAGTCCTGGCGACCACGAACGGCGGAAAAGAGATCGTCGTCGCCAAACTGCGATACGGCAAAGGTATGTATCTTATCACCAATCTCCGCAACAGTCAGAAAAACGAAGTCTCTCAAAACCGTCAGATGCTGGAAAACCTGGTGCATTTTGCCGTGGAATTCCTAAAAGAATCCAAGTAACACGCGAGGGAATCAGAAATGAAAAGAGGAAGTTTAAAGCAGACAATAAACGGACGTAGATATAAGAGATCGAGATTCGGTTTCTCTACTAAACTGCTGCTAATGCTGTGCTTTACCCTGCTTTTCTTCGGTACAGCGAGCCCAGCACACGCCGTTATCCCGCAGCTGCTGGGCCCCCTGACGGCACTATTGAGTATCGTCCCACAGATTCTTGCTTTTGTTGGGGTCGCGCTGATAACAGCACTCGTCTTTGCGCGGGATACCACTAAAATGTTCTTCTACAAGCTCCGAGACTTCGCGACGGCTCACAAGGTTGCTGTTTCCGTCGTTAGTGGGATGATTCTCCTCGGAGCCGCCTTAGGCATTTATCAACTCCTCCAAACACCGACACCTACGTTTGAAACGAACGTTCAAAATGCTGGCATCGGGAATGTAAAAGCCAACAGAACCTGGGCAACTTTCCGCGGGAATAAGAACCGGACAGGACATTTAGACGGAGTCCCGGGGCCAACTAACGGAACACCCCTATGGGTCTTTAAAGAAGAAGAAGCGATAACGTTTGACTTCTCTTCATCGCCAGCAGTTGTTGGAAACCGACTCTATATCGGATCTTCACACGGTTCATTCTTCTCATCGGCTGGCGCAACGTACTGTATTGACATAGAGTCGAGAGAGGTTATCTGGCGGCACGTTTCACCGACCCCAATCTTCTCGTCGCCCGCGGTGGCTGGGGGGCGTGTCTACATCGGCGAAGGCTACCATGAACATAGCGACTGCCATCTCCGGTGTCTCGACGCAAAAACAGGCGAGCAGATCTGGTCCTTTGAAACAGCAAGCCATGTTGAATCAACGCCTTTTATCAGTCAAGGGAAACTCTACTTCACAGCAGGGGCTGATGGCATCTACTGCATTGATGCCTTAGAAGGACAGGAAATTTGGCACTATAAAGGCGTTCACGCCGATATGTCGCCCGTTATACATCATGGCAAATTATATTTCGGGACAGGCTACAGCGATTATCAGATTTGTGCCGTTGATGCGCAGACAGGTGCTGAAATCTGGGTAAAACAGATGCCGTACCCTGTCTGGGGCAGCCCGACTGCGTCCGAAAATCTCGTCTTTTTTGGACTCGGACGCGGGAACCTTTCCGACAGTGATCCAATACCCGCGGGTAAAGCCGTCGCACTTGATGCGGAAACCGGCGACATCGTATGGGAGTACGAAGCAAAAGATGCTGTCCTCACAGCGATCACCGTTCTCAACGGCAACGTTACCTTCGGTTCCCGGGACGGATCCGTCTACTGCCTCCGCGCCATAGATGGAAAACGCAACTGGCAAACCGGGCTCGGTGGTCCAGTCGTGTCTTCACCGGCTGTAACACCAGAGACCGTCTATGCCGCAACGAAAAACGGCTATATTTATGCGCTCTCCACTGATGATGGAAAAGTGAAATGGGAATTTAACACAAGAACTGTCACCCGAAACATAAACCTCTATTCATCACCTGCGGTTGCCAATGGGTTGGTGTATATCGGTTCAAGTGACCGTTATATTTTCTGTTTGGGTGGCGATAACAACGATAAAGTTATCGGCGACCGCTAACTCGGAGAAAACCATGAAAAATTATATTGGGTTCGCAACAGCCTTATTGGTTTTACTCGCAAGCACCGTAGCGGATGCACAGTGGCGCAGTAAAACCCATGACGAATATAAGGCACTCACTGGGATTGATGTCAAGATCGACGGTGATCTTGGCGAATGGGACGGAGTCCTTGACACAGTCACAGGCACTGATGGAAAACCGTTCTGCGGTGTCGAGTACAGTGGCAATGTCTTTCAGGAACACGGCGGCGGAAAATGGAACGGTGCCGATGATCACGAAACCTGTTTCATGATCGTATGGGATTCAAGTGCCGTCTATATCGGGCTTATTGTCACTGACGACGAGCATGAACACGCTGCTGCTGCTGCATGGAACGGTGATGGCGCGCAACTCGCTTTTGAAATGAGCGGTAAACGTTCTGCTGGTATACAGATGTTCCTTTACAATATCGGTTTAGACGATAAAGCGAAAGATATACTCCCTGGGGCTTTAAACGAAAACCCCGGTGGGACAGGTATCGTCCCCGGCGACGACATCGCCGTTGTTCGCGATGAAGGTGAAAAGAAGACCTACTACGAACTCAGATTCACCGCTAAAGAGTTGCAAGCAAAAGGCGACAAATTCAGTGATGGTGATAAATTCGGGCTCGGTATCTGTGTCAATGACGGCGACAAAGCCGCTGGACAAAACGGGCAAAAGGGCTGGAGCGGATGGTATACCCATTCTATCGTCTTCGGCAAAAATTCGGAACATACAGGGCTCGTTACCCTAACCAATGAAGTCCTTGCTGTTGAAGCGGCAAATAAACTAACAACAACATGGGGTAAACTCAAATCTACCCCGTAGTTTCTACGCAATCAATAACCGGTAGTACCGTGTGGTGCTACCGGTGTTCATCACAACAGTAAAATAAGCAATACAAAAGAGGAAGCCAAATGAAAAAAATTGTTTTTCGTTTCACGGCTCTGTTCACAATCGCCGTATTCCTATTCGCAATCAGTAGCGCAAACGCACAATGGCGAAATGAGACCCACGATGTCTATAATGCGCCGATGGGGGTTGCAGTTAAAATTGACGGCGACCTTAGCGAATGGGCAGAGGTCATGGATACAGTTACAGGTACCGATGGAACAGCGTTTTGTGGTGTCCTGTTTGAAGCCAATGGTGGCGACATCAAGGCTTTTGAAGAATACAACGGCGGGATATGGAACGATGCCAACGACCACGAAACCTGTTTTATGTTTACATGGGATGAGGATGCACTTTATCTCGCACTCAGCGTCACCGATGACACCCATGAACACGCAGCCGCTGCCGCATGGAACGGCGACGGCGCACAACTTGCTGTCGAACCGACAGGTAAACGGGAAGCAGGATTGCCCCTCTTCCTTTACAATATCGGTTTGGATGGTGCTGGTGAAAATGTTATCCTGCAGAATGAAAATACAAACGGCAGCCCCGGCCTCGTTGCCGATGACGCTGCAATTGTCCGAGACGAGGACGCAAAAAAGACCTACTACGAGTTTAGATTCCCCGCAACAGAACTACAAATTGAAGGCGAGCAATTCAGCGAAGGCATGGAACTCGGAGTCGGCATCTGCATCAACGACGGCGACACAGGCGATGGTCAGAATGGACAGAGAGGGTGGGACGGATGGTATCCGCATGCTGTCGTCTACGGTAAGAATTCCGAAAAGACCGGACTTGTCATACTCAGCAGTACGGCAGTAACCCCTGTTGAACCGGCCGATAAGTTAACGACAATTTGGGGCACGTTAAAAGCCAGCCGATAACACGACAAACAAATCTATAAAAAGCCGCCAACACTCTTGGCGGCTTTTTTATGCGCCGCTACCTAATGATCGTGGTCATGGTCATGGTCGTGATCATGGTCGTGATCATGGTCGTGGTCATGGTTGTGATCGTGGTCCTGATCATGATGATTTGCTTTGTGATAGTGCAATCGGAGCAGATCAACACCAAAATCGTCTGCGATGTGCCGCCACACAGAGTGAATATGGTTCGCATCGTTCTGTGTGTTATCATACTCCACAAAGAAAAACGGACCGTGGAGCCTATAGTAGTGTGGTGTCTTCGGTGACTCGCCACCTGCCCATGCGAAGTGAATATCGTTGACCTTGCCTTCACGAAGTTTACGGAGCTCAATTTGAGCGATCTCGTCAGGGAGTCGGTCAATATACTCATGGACGAGTTCCATTAAAATTTCGCGCTGCTCTGTCTCCATGGATTCCGCGGCTAACCCCTCAACGCTCTCAAATTCGACTTTAGGGACATCGCGCGTCAAAATATCCGACGGTGCCTCGGCATTGATGATTGTCTCACGCTTTTGCGTATCGTTGAGACTCACAAGGAGCCTACGCGCGATATCTTCTTCGGCAGCAAGAACCCTTAAGCCTTTTTTATCCCCCTGCGGCACCTCTGCCGGATTAGAACCGAAGAATGACGGGTTCGGCGAAATGAGTTCACGATTGACGACAGTAAAGTTGAGCGAGACATGATGTCCCTCAGCACGCCAGCCCCACGCACCATTGCCTGTCGGATCGCCAAATACAGTGAAAAAGTAGAACCCCGGATCACGGACAAGGCGGGCTTGCCCAGCAGCCTTTTCAATCTCACCGAGCGTTGTCTCCAAATTGATAATCCAACGCGCTTTCTGATAGCCTTTCGTGCTCAATCCGCTTGCCATGAGCGCGAACGCGGCGTCCTGCTGTTTTGTATTGAGCTCTTTGAGAGAGACCCCTTCACGTTCCCACATTTCGATTGGGATGTAGTGCCACCGGAACCGCTCATTCCCGTCAAATGGGAGTGCTGTCTTCTCACGTAAAGCCGGTGTTAGCGTATCCAAAAAGTTACCCGCAGCCTGTGCCATCCGCTCGGCTGTCGCTGAAGCAGGGATAACCAAAGGCTTCAGTTCGGCATCGGTATGTGTGTGTGCCACAAAAAATACCTCCATTAGCGTAAGGCTGGAGTCCAGAGACCGCGCCCTACAAATCCTGTAAATTCAGTTTCCTTATGAAGTCTATTTTAAATTAACTGCACATGAAAATCAAGTGTTTTAATGGGTCACTTACCCCCATTTTTTTCTGAAGGTTTGTGGTGAAAGGTTTTTAGT
>VYCT01000097.1 GCA_009843785.1 Candidatus Poribacteria bacterium
TAACAATATCAACGACAGACTACCCTCAAAAAAAAATGGGGGTAAGTGACATTTCAGTTTTCCTTTCATGCTCCGTTTGACATTCATAGAAAAGTGTCGTATAATAGAAATATCTATTGATGCGGTAGAAGTAGAGCAGCGGCAGCAAGCACTTACCATCGTTAATGAAACACTACACGCTACACTCAAGGGCTACTGAGGAGGACGTTGCAGTGAAATTTGAACGGAAAACACAACTAAAAATGGATAAATTGGTTACTTGTGATACCGAAATTATGAGTGGGACACCGGTATTCAAAAACACCCGCGTCCCGATAAAAAACCTGATTGACTATTTGGAGACGGGAGAAAGTCTTGATGAATTCTTAGAAGATTTTCCATCTGTCAGTCGTGAACAAGTTGTAGCAACATTGGAACTCGCGGGAGAAATACTTCTTACACACGCTTATGCAAATTCTTCTTGATGAATGCTTGCCGAAAAAACTGAAAGCAGAATTCATGGACCACACGGTTTTCACAGTGCAAGAAAAGGGGTGGACAGGCATGAAAAATAATTAAACGCGCCACAAAAAATAAATCTTGAGCGCGTTTAATTCAGACAATCAATTTTAGATAATACCAAGGACAAGCAACTATTACACACCGCTATTTGTAAAAAACTATTTTCCTTTTTTCCGGACAGTGATGGTTTCAACGACAGCCGTTGCCTTCCGACGCTCGGCTTCCTCACGGCTTATAAATCTACCTGTCCGAGCATCACGACCTACCCTAAAAGTAGTGCTCTGCTGCTTCCGCTTGTTTGAAGACGTTGCTTTTCCAACACCTTCCTCACCGTAAACAACCTTTTCTACTATACGTTTAACTTGGCTTTTGGTGAGTTTCCCTCGTTTGGGAGTGTCCTTGACAATTCTTCTTCTCGCCATTCTAAGTACCTCCTTGAACCGCATTACGAAATTAATCTGCCTTAATTCTCAGCCATTGCGTAACCATAGAAGTATAATCGTTAAATATCAATTCTTCAACTATTAGCTGCCCTTCTCGCGCCATTTGAGGCAATTTCTCCTTAAATTCTTGGTAACGCTCCCAAATGATGCCTCCGCTTGGAATTGTCTCACGTCTTGATGCAGCACGGAGCCAATTTCGGACGCGTGCTATAACTTCTCTGGCACTGTTGTTATGTGCCTGAATATCCTGACCGGCAATATCAGAAATAAATTGTTGATACCTATACGGCTCAGCATCCAGTATCAGGCATTTTTTTCGTTCTTGTTCCTCTATACCAAATTTCTTTGCTCCGAGGAAAACACCCAATTCCAAAGGCATATTAAATCGAGGAAGTCCCGAACCTTTATCTAATTCCGTTCTGGATATATCGTGAATGCCATAACGGCAGTCTGCAATAATGCTATAAATTTTATCAATCCGAACTTGGCTCGCGTCCTCTTCTTCAAGTGCACAACGCGGGATAAAACCACAATCATGTATCGCAAATACCATTGCGTCAAACAAGGACTTGTACTTTGCATCAAATGGACAATTGATAAAAACATTGTCGTTATAATGGATTGATTGCATGAATTCCTACATCAGTTTCATTCGTGCTACAGATATTCCAAGCCGAGCAAATTTTCTGTGTTAGTAGAAAGCACAAAAGGATCATCTAATACGGTTGATCTTCCACTTTTAGTATAACATAATCTTAACGAAAAAATCCAATGTTTTACAAGGCTAAGCGGTGTCCAACTTAACCCTCGACTTCTTCCCACCATGAATGCTCGGCTCTTGGCACAACATTTTGCGGAGCAGCGCAAGTCCTTCATGCACATTCGGACGTTCATCTTCCGTGATACCTAACACCTCCGATAACAACAGCCGATCCAATTCGCGACGCACCGGATCCTCATCCATCTGGTTGAACGGCAACATCTTTTGATCCTTCAGTTCCTTGAAAACACGCTCGGCAGTGGTGAGTGCTTCAGGGGAGAGTTGACGGACATCCAGCGTGGACATTGAGTTCAAAACCGCTTTTGAACTTCTACCTCGACCTGCTTGTTGCTTCCCACAAATTAACCAATAACATAATAGACCTAATGTAGAATTGCCCCATAAGGCCCCAACGTAATCATAAATCCGTTTCTCTTTAAAAACGATGTTTGGCATTGAATCAACACCGATAGCCTCCTGTTCTGTAAAAGCCACTAACAAGGAGTGTGAATTGAATCTCAAGTCTATATTGAAATGGACCCTACTATTGCGTTTGAGTATCTCCTGTGCCTTCACTTCCGCATGCGGACGAATGAACGCGTGAGCATCGGGCAATACAACCATGGATCGTTGCACATTGCTATTGAGATGCCACAAGCATGGATATTCCGCAGTATCAGGACATCCGTCCTCAATGTCAAACGCCCCGCGCTTTCCCGGATCATGGATATCGCGATGATCCGCTCCAAATTGAGCAATATCTGAGAGAAGACAGATTGGTAAGTCGATAATGTCTTTCTGTCGAGGCAGTTGCAACCGTCCATTGGTGAGTTGATATGCCGATTGAATCGTCGTTATGTTTCTAACGCGGGATATAGGCCATCCTACTGCCCCGGAGGTCAAGGGTGCAGAAATGACAAACCCGATAACATCATCCCCAACGTGAATAGGATCGCCTCTGTTAATGCCATCCTCAAGTTGGCGAACATTGTTGCTCCCAAAAATAACCTTTGCGATTTCTTGAGCTTCCAGTTCACCAGCAGGACAACGTTCAAGGCATACAAAAGTCGCACGCCCAGTGTTCTTTGATTTTCCCTTCGTTGCGATAACGAGACATTCTGCCATGTTGGTATCCGCTGAGAATGCACAATTCTGAGTGAGAGCATCAGCAATCGTGATGACAAGAACATCGTGATACTCCTCCGCCCACAATTTTCGGACGTTTTGCCAACTACTTCCCATAATTGCCGTGACAGGTAGCACAAATGCCATTTTGCCATTGCGTTTCAGCATTCTGTCCGCGAGATCGACAAAGTCGGACCCCGCTCCAGGATTATTACCACCAAGCCGACGGCCCTGTGCCCTTCGTGATGCTTGCATTGCCGCTGCGTCCTTTTTGTCGGCAAAAATGCTCTTAGGCAGGTTAGAGTTGCTATCCGCGCCACTTCGTGTATAAGGTGGATTTTGGATAACGATGTCAAATTCGCCATGTCTGAATGCATCCCTAAGGTCAGTTGTTTCAGTCCCTTGTCCAGTGGCGGTTTCTGTTGTATCTAATGTCAACGGGAGCGTCCCTGCTGGGTCACTGAGTAGGTTAAGGGCACCGATGGCGTAAAGCCCATCTGCACGCGGGGTGCCATAAGGCATTGTGTGGATACGCGTGCCGCCGATGCGGACATCAGGATAGGTGCTGGCAATGATAGAGGCGGTCAGGTGTGCGGCGTTCGGCAGAATGTCACACCCGACAAGATTTTTTTCCATCATGTACTGATGGATGGCTTCCCCTTTACCACCTGTCTGCTCATAGAGCATCAGAAGCCGTTGATAAACACCGTTAAGCAGCGAACCGGTCCCGCAGGCGAAATCTGCGATCTTCAGTTTTTTGGGATCGCTTTTGAGTTCCGGTAAGGCAAGGGCACAGAGGAGTGCAGAGGATTCGGGACGGGTATAATTTGCCTTGAGAATTTTCCGATTGTCAATGAGTTTCTGGAATACAATACCAGCGAGTTCGTGTTCTTGGGCGAGTCCCATTCTCTCCAATTCGCGGGCGGTATCGCGTAGCACACTCAAAATTTCACCGACGAGTTTATCATCGGCTACGAGTGTTTCGACGAGATTGTAGGCGACGTTGAAAATCGGGGCATAGTTAACCTTTTGGATTTCTCGCCATGCGCGAAGGACCTCGTCTGAATCGAGTTGCCCGTAATCGGCGGTGAGTTCACTGAGCGATGGGACGGTTTCCAAATCTGGCTTGCGCGCAAGGGAGCTTTGGAATACCAAGGCGTTACTGATAATCAGCATTGCCATCTGCGTTGTCTGTTCCCCAGGTTCCTGGACAAGGAGTTCACCAATTCTCTTACCGATATGCGGTCGGTGTTGAATTGCACTATTGACAATGACAGCAGCATTATGGATACCCTGTTCCAGCACTTCGGCAGCCCTCTCAATTTTGGTCTTACTGTTACCCACAAGTTTTTTGTGTGGTGTATGTAGAGGGTGGTTCTAA
>VYCT01000021.1 GCA_009843785.1 Candidatus Poribacteria bacterium
TACTAGTATAGATAAAAGTCTTTTCTGCTCTTCGGCTTTGCCTTCAGCTTTGCCTTCAGCTTTGCCTGCGGCATAAACTTTGTCTCTAAACAGTTTTGCATGCCCTAACATAATAGCCTCCCATATATGGGATAGTATGAAAAACCATCCTACGATTAGGGTCATTAGCACTGCCATTCGTGCTAATGACGTTTCACCTAAAGATGCCCACGTCCAACCGAGCAAGAATTCCGATAAAGTATTCACAATTATTAGCACTGAAAAAACCCAAACAAACGCGTTAAACCATTTACGGGGGATCCTCACTAACGAAACGTAGTCATTGTTATTTTCATTCATATCGAATCCACCATTCGTGTTTAGCAACACTTACATTTTCCGATGGTATAATGCCATTATTGCAATTATAACACTTCGGCGAAAAAAAGTCAAATGGAACAAGTGCCACAGTGCCACTGCTGAATTACGTTCTGGTTCCCGACAAAAAGTTTGACTTCTAATCTGATGCGATATATAATCGTTTTCGTGGTAAAACAGTGAATTCATAGCCATCTCGTTTTTGGTTTCCACAAGATAGAGGAGGGTATAGAAATGGCAAATCTACGTGTTGGGGTTATTGGTTGTAGCGGTATTGGTACGACACATGCATCGGGAATCGTCGGTCTGCCGAATGTCGAGTTAGCCGCGGGCTGCGATTTTGTTCAGAGTACGTTAGATGCTTTCAAAGAGAAATATCAGGACACTTGGGACAACATCTCTCTGTATACCAACCATCAGGAGATGCTCGCCGCTGAGAATTTGGATGTGGTGACGGTGGCAACGTCTGATCACCGACATGCCGACCTCGTTGTTGATGCGGCAAACGCCGGTGTAAAAGGTATCTTCTGTGAAAAGCCGATGGCGACGAGTGTTGAAGATGCAGACAGAATGATAGAGGCAACCGAGCGAAACGGTACGATTCTGTCAATCGACCATACGCGTCGGTGGCAACCGTTGTGGCGGCATACGCATGATGTCGTCGTCGGTGGTGGACGTATTGGGGAGGTCCAATATGTCATTGGGACGTTGAGCGGTGGACGCGCAATGCTTTTCCGTAACGGAACGCACCTCGTTGATGCTATCTGCTATTTCGCTGACTCAGAACCCGAATGGGTCACTGCTGAATTAGAGGACGGCTATGAAGACTATAACGAGTATAAAGGCGATGGCGGGCATGTACCAGCAACGGAGCCATCAGCGCACGGGTATATCCACTTTGCGAACGGTGTGCGCGGCTACTATGCTGGCGGTCCAAAGACGACACTCTCTGGGTTCCGTGTAGAGATCGTTGGCACCAACGGCTATATCCTTATTAGTGATCGAGGGGCGACACTCCACCAAGACGATGCTGTTGAAACGATTGAGGCACCGTCATGGGATATGACAGGTATCCCCGCTGGTGTCCGTGAATTAGTTGGTATTGTTGCAGAGGGTGGGGAGCCGGTTTCGCCTGGAAGTGAAGGTTACAAAGTCGTCCAGATTATCATCGGTTTCCTGACTTCACAGCAGCAAGATAACGGGAAAGTCAAACTGCCGTTGTCTGGTGGTTAGTCTTCGTCTGTCTTTAAGACAATCGCGTTTTTAGGAGTCCATTGCAAATAGACGGGATCGCCGCGTTGAAAGCGGTGTGTGTCTTTTGCGCCTGTGTTCTGTTGGTGTGTAATGAGTGGGGTCGGGTAGCCTGTCTGCACGGTGTATTGCAGCGTCGTGCCGAGGTAACTTTCATCTTGGATCGCGCCGCGTAAAAAATTAGGGGCATTGGAGGTAAGGGTTGTCCGCAAGTCAAAACGTTCTGGACGAATCGCTATAGTGACAGGTGTGTTCAATGGCACGTCACTATTCGGCACACAGACAACCTTAAGCGGTGGTTCTGTTGTCAGCATGATTTCGTTCTCGCTGATGAGTGTTCCTTCAAGGAAGTTGGAGGTGCCGATAAAGTCTGCGACGAAACGACTCTGCGGCGAATCGTAAATTTCGGACGGCGTTCCGACCTGAAGGATTTTCCCGTCGTTCATCACCGCCATTCGATCCGAGAGTGCCAATGCCTCGCCTTGGTCATGCGTAACGTAGACAAACGTAATCCCGACTTTACGTTGTAACGCTTTGAGCTCCAATTGCATCTGTTTTCGGAGTTTCAGGTCAAGTGCGGAAAGTGGTTCATCTAACAGCAGGATCGTCGGTTCGTTAATTAACGCGCGCGCGAGCGCCACGCGTTGCTTCTCGCCACCGGAGAGTTCACTCGGTTTCCGATCACCGTATCCGGGTAACTGAATCAAATCTAAGGAACGTTCAACGGCATCAGAGGTTTCTGCCTTTGATGCCTTTTTCATCTGTAGCCCGAATGCGATATTCTGTGCGACTGTTTTATGTGGGAACAAGGCGTAATTTTGGAAAACGGTGTTGACCGGACGGCGATACGGCGGTGTTTCCGCCATCAATTCGCCGTTGATGTGGACTTCACCGGCAGTAGGATATACAAACCCACCGATGATGCGCAGTGTTGTTGTTTTTCCGCATCCGCTCGGTCCGAGTAGCGAGAAAAATTCCCCGCCCTCTATCTGTAACGACACGTCATTAACTGCGACCGTGTCGCCGAACCGTTTTGTTACAGAGGTGAGGGTAATTTGTCCTACTGTCATGTATGCGTTGTTCTTTGGCAGATGACGATGTTTTCTTCGTGCATCGTTGTGGAGGTTTCACCTGCAACGTTGGAAGGGCTGTTCTTCTTCGGCATCCGCTTGTTTGGTATGTTTCTGACGATGGTCGCTTTATGCGTAAAACCGTGCTGACGAAAGGCATCAACGATAAATTCGTCGGTCGGCAGCATAACCTCTTTGACTCGGCGATTGCCTACGACATAACAAATTGTAGCCTGTCGTGAAAGTACTTGAACTATTGAATTGATGTTACACCTAAGATCAATGTAAAATGCTGACACCTCCCGCGCTCGCTTTTCATCGACGAAACGGATTTTGTCAATAGCAGGTGATATTGGAGAATCCTTCAATATCTTTTTTGAATGCTGTCCGCCCATTGCGAGTTTGTCAATTTTGCGAGCATTTGGCAGACCTATCCATTCCGCTGCCAGCCGCGAATATTGTCCGTACGCCACCGTGGTCTGTGAATCTCCATACGGCGGAGATGTAATCACGACATCATAATCGCCGAGTGGACGAGGCATAGGAAGTTCTCCATCGACTGTATTGGCACTGGACACCGATACCTCAACGTTTTTCCGTTTTTCGAGGAACGCTGCTAAGCCGTGCCGATTTCTGCTGAGTTTCTTGCTAAAGATGCCAAAAATATCAGGTTTGAAACCCTCAAGTTTTTGGGTAGGCATGCGATATAATTTAAACTCTCCGTTCCGCGTATAGGATACCTCTCGAACCATCTCTGAAAACGCGACCAGGATAAAATTTCGGACGGCTTCATCTTCCACTTTGTTAATCCAAGCACGTAGATACGCGAGATATCTAATAACTTCTTCGGAGAACCAATACGCAAGGTTCGGAATCTCAGGAATTGGAGCGCCAGGGACCTTGTCTTTTTGGAATTCAACCTGAAAGAGATGATCATTTAATCTGCTGAGTGTTTCATCTAAAGTTGATAGACAAATCTCTGTTGACTTAGCAATTGCTATCAAGCGTACGAGAGGATTAATATCACATCCAACACTGTGCATGCCGAATAGGGACGCTTCAACCAGAGAGGTGCCGGTGCCACAATAGGGGTCAAGCAGCCATCCACCCTCTACACCGTACGTCTTAATAAGTTTCCGCGCAATTTGCGGAATCATCATTGCCGGGTATGTGTGGAAGCAGTGGGTGTACTCCTTGGTATCGACATTCTGAAGGTCCCAAGTTTCGTCTCTGTATTTTAGACTTTTTGTGTACATCTCTAAAGGTTCGCGTCAAATGTATCAACGCGTTAGAGTTCAAGTTCTATCGTCTCTCCCGTGGATAGACGGACACTAAACTTTGTAACAGCTGGTTCGACTTCTATTATTGACTTTTTAACTTCTGCTTCTACATCAAATTCACGATTTAAGGATTTGACTTCTAATACTTCAGAATCTGTATTATTAAATGGGCTCACAACAACTTCCTTAATCAAAGAATTAATATCTATAGGACAGCGCACTCCTCCTCCAGACAAATCTGTATTCAATAT
>VYCT01000211.1 GCA_009843785.1 Candidatus Poribacteria bacterium
TGGCTGAAAAAGGGTGTTGACGCTGTGACAGACAATGCGACCGTCTTTTCATCGGAAGACGCTTTCGTTACCTTAGGCGTTGGAAAAAATATGGTAAGCTCCATTCGACATTGGTGTACCGTCGCTAGACTTATTAAGGCGGATCCCCACCAGCGCAGAAGGCTTGTCCCGACTGAATTTGGCAAATCCATTTTTAATGACAAAAACGGATTTGATCCATATCTTGAGGATCCTGCCACTTTGTGGTTGATTCATTGGCAGATTACGACCAATATCAATCAAGCAACCACGTGGTATTGGGCATTTAACGTTTTGAGGAAAAATCAATTCGTTTCGACAACATTCACAGAAGAGTTATACAAATGGGCACAGCAACAAAAAGAATCTATGAAACCTGTCTCTGACAATACACTTCAACGCGATGTCAATTGCTTTATCCGGACGTATTGCCAGTCACGTCATACTGCTGCTGTAGTTGAGGAAAGTTTTGACTCTCCACTGGTTGAGCTCAACCTAATCGCCGAATTACCAGAAGGGAACGGGTATGAATTTCAGCGCGGTGAAAAAGAGACACTACCGGTTGAGATTTTTACAGCAACGCTCGTCGCATTTTGGGATCTCTGTTCTTTTGAAAGGGACACATTACCATTTTCAGACCTGATGTACGCTCCTTTAAGTCCCGGACGCATCTTCAGATTAGACGAAGACACAATGACAGCCTATCTTGAAAATCTTGCGCAACTTACTAATGAAGCACTGCAATACGATGAAACCGCAGGTTTGAAACAGGTTTATCGACGAAAAAATCTAAACCTGATGAAACTCTTAGAAAGGCATTATGAATAACACCCCTTTGTCAAAATTTTTCCAGATTAAGGGTCGTTTTAGGCGATCAGTTCATCTGGAACGTGATTTCTATACAGAGAACGCCTTAGATGGGTACATTTTGACTGTTACGGCGCGCGAGATGTTATCGCGTGTCGTTGCGACGCTTGAAAATGAAACAACGTCAAAAGCATGGACCCTTACTGGTCCTTACGGGTCAGGAAAATCAGCATTCGCACTTTTCACAGCGAAACTCCTCGGAGGTACTGATATTCCCGCAAATCGACAGGCTTTAAAAGTTTTAAAAGACGGAGATACCGCACTATATGAGCGATTTATGGATACAAAGCGTAATGGAAATTGGTCGTTATCCGGACTTTGTCCTGTGCTTATCTCTGGAGAGCGTGCCCCCCTCCCAATTGCCCTTCTGCGTGGTTTAGAACAGGGACTCAAAACCTCTGAATTTCTGTCTGTTGGTTCACTTCAACGGAAGATCAGAAAACTATTGAGAACAGCAGCGAACGGTACACCTCCACAGGCATCTGAAATTACTGCTCTTTTTGAATTAGCAACGAGCACCATCAGGGAAAACGGTGGACAGGGTTTGTTATTAGTGATTGATGAACTTGGTAAGTTCCTCGAGTACGCTGCACAAGATCCTGTACAAGGCGATGTTTTTGTACTGCAAACCCTTGCCGAATTTGCTGCACGAAGTGACCAGACTCCACTATTCTTGTTGACAATTCTCCATCAAGCCTTTGAACAATATGCCAGTAAGGCAGCCAAATCACAAGAGGAGGAGTGGGCGAAGATACAAGGACGGTTTGAGGACATAGCTTTTGTGGAACCCACTGAACAGGTTCTCCGTTTGATTGGTTCCGCCATTGAGAAAATCTCAGGAAATGAGGAACCAAATTTATCTTTGCCTACTGAATTAGAACTCAAACTGAGTCAACTTACCGAGGACGAATTTAGCGAATTACTGAGAAGCTGTCTGCCACTCCACCCGACCGTTGTACTTGTTATAGATTCAATTTTCCGGCGGTTCGGGCAAAATGAACGCTCCCTCTTTGCCTTCCTCAGTTCAAGCGAACCCCACGGGCTTCAAGATTTTCTTTTTAATCAGCGTTACAACAGAGATACATTACCTCTGTTCTCAATCGCTGACCTGTATGATTACCTCAAGACTAATATGGGAAATCGGCTGTATATCTCACCCAATAGCAAGAAGTGGGCAGAAATTGAATCGGCAATAGGTCGACTGTCAGACTCATCTGCTATGTCAGCTAAGCTGATTAAAACGATAGGGATACTCGGCATCGTTGGTGAATCAATTCCAAACCTGAAAGCTTCAGAGCCGATGCTCCGTTACGCGTTAGATGACAAAACAGATGGATTTTTTCACGAATTTGAGATAGCACTCGACACTTTGAAAGACCGTTCCATTGCTACCTACCGTCTCTATCATAAGGCTTACGCGCTTTGGGAAGGAAGTGACATTGACATTGAGGCTAAACTCCGTGAAGCAGAAAGGCATATTGATACGAAAGGTTCTCTTGCCACTGATCTGTCGCGCTATTTGCCGACGCGTCCCCTTGTTGCTCGACGACATCTATTTGAAACCGGTACTCTTCGTTACTTTGCCGTTCGGTACACGGATCTTGAAAACTTTGATGCGGACCTTAAAAAGCCACTCGGTGATGCAGATGGACTTGTGCTCTATACGCTTTCAGTAAACGAACATGAAGTTAACCAATTAGTCGAAAAGGCAAGTGAGAATGCCCTTGCTTCCCGTCAAGAGGTGTTAATTGCAATCCCTCAGACTACAGGCACTCTACAAGAGGCTGTTACTCAACTCACTCATCTATATTGGGTTTCCGACAACATACCTGAATTAGATGGAGACCGAATAGCAAGACTTGAACTCTCAATACAGCAGGTACAAGCGGAGAAAGAAGTGTCCGACAGACTAACAGCAATCTTTGGCGAAGACGGTAAAAATGCTTGTACATGGTACCACCAAGGACAGTCCGTAAACATTAACTCTCAACGCTCAAGAAACGCTCATCTCTCAGAAATCTGTGATGATATCTATGATAAGAGCCCCATTATTCGGAACGAACTGATCAACCGACGGGAAATCTCTGGTGCCGCAACAACGGCAAGAAAAAACCTAATCAAAGCCATGCTTGAAAATGGAGACAAGAAAAATCTCGGCATTAAAAGCTATCCCCCTCAGATGAGCATCTACTGCTCCCTTTTATGGAATACGGGGATACACCGTGAAGTTGAAGGCGTATGGGGATTTCATCCACCGAAAACAGACGACAAAAACGGAATGGAGCAGACATGGAAAGTGATTGAGGATTTTCTTGAAAAATGTGAAGGTGAACGACAATCCATTGTAAAGCTCTATAAATGTCTGATGGCACCACCACTCGGCGTGCGAAATGGTCCATTGCCCATTCTGTTGTGTGCCGCGATGCTGCATTACAAAACCGAGATCGCTCTTTACGAAAATGGCTCTTTTATACCAGACTGGTCAATGCCAGTATTTGAAAGATTGCTCAAAGTGCCTCAACAATTTGAACTGAAACGCTTTCAGATAGCAGGTATCCGCGCGGATTTATTGACACAATTTTCGGAGGCGCTCAATCAACCAGTGGAGGTCAAAGACTTTGATTTGTTAACGGTCGTCACGCCACTTATACGCTCTATAGCACAACTTCCAAGGTACGCACTAACAACACAAGAATTGAGTGACACCTCAAAAAATGTGAGGGAAGCTGTTCTGAAGGCACATGAACCCGATGAACTCCTCTTTAATCAATTGCCTGAAGCACTTGGATTCCCTGCCTTCGGTACAGAAACAGCAATAGATGCAAAGATTGTTTCGGATTTCTTTACCACACTGCAAGACGCTCTATCTGAGTTAGAGCAGGCTTATGAAGTGCTACTAAACTTTATTGAGCAGCTGCTCGTGAAAGCTTTCAATTTGACCTCAAAGAAAGAAGAACTCCGAACAGAATTGGCTGCCAGAGCTGAGCCCTTGTTAGAAATAACAATCGAAACTGATTTTAAAGGGTTTTTAATTCAAATCTGTAGGGATGGACATGATTTCACCAGTTGGCTTGAGGCGATAGCAACCTACCTTACAAAAAAACCACCTGCATCGTGGGTAGACTTGGATAAAGCACAATTTGAAAGTAAGCTCTCTCAGTTCGCAAGGAAATTTCGGCATTTTGAAGCGGTGTCCTATGAAAAATGGAAACACACCGAATTATCAGGAGGTGAGCCAATCCGTATCGGCGTTACAAGACCTAAACAACCCGAACAGGAACAAGTTGT
>VYCT01000151.1 GCA_009843785.1 Candidatus Poribacteria bacterium
AAAAATTTTTATACATTTCTGCTTAAATATACTGACCCATAGAGTTTATCACAATATAGACGTTTTTCACTTTTTTTTGACAATCCGGTGCGGTTAGGAAACTGCACCATAGGTGTCAATTTAGGGATTTTTCACGGTATTTTGTAGGAATGTCTCTACAAATGCTGCAGAAACACCCTATCAAAAACCACCTACGGGGCTTGGTTTTTTTGGGCACACGTTGCTATAAACATGCCGTCCCTACGGGACTGAAGAGGTTTTTGAAGTCTTCAAGGTTTCCGCGTAAAATCCGGTTCGGTTAGGAAACCGAACCTACCGGGCCTGGGGAACCGAGTAGTCTGTCTACCTTTGAATTGTGGGTGGACTCGTTCGTAGTAGTGCGATTTATCGCACGTCTCCGCTCAGAAACGGGCAATGAATTGCCCTACTACGAACGGGGGACTTCCAATTTTAGACTGAACAGACTACGAGACGGTTGTTGTTTCTAAAATTAACACTTATGGGTTCGGTTAGGAATGCAGATCGCATGAATCAACGGTATGAAGGTTCCCTATGGGCATTCCCCGGGGTGAGTACACCGCAAAACCGTACCTATCGGGCCTGGGGTTGAAAATCTGATCGAAAAATGGAAAACTGAGTGACGCTGCACTCACGCATTTTAATTTGACAAACCCTTAACGCTGATGGTATCATATATACTGTTAGCTCTGCAAGGAAGCCTCCAGTCCGCGGGAAGGGTTTAACCTGCCTTGTTTCTTCCGAATCACTGTAATCTTCTTTCTTTACCTGTAAATGCGGACGACAGGTGTAACGAGAGGAGATTCTCATGCAACAGAAGCAATTTCCCCCGAATCCGAGTCTTGAACACCTTAAGTCCCAAGCGAAACAGCTGCTTAAGGCACATCAGGAAGGCGCGCTTGACGCGTGTCAGCGTATCCGCGCATTTTTCCCAAAACTCTCTGATGCCACAGAGGTAGAGATTCAAAACGCTGCATTCGGTTTGCAGGACGCGCAACTTGTTATTGCCCGCGAATACGGGTTTGCCAGTTGGGCGCGGTTAAAGGAGGAGGTCCTGCATATGGAAGGAGACACGGAATCAACATCCGCCGAAGATCTCTTGTTCCAAACACTCCGTACGCCTGATCTCACACAAGCCGATATTCAACGCGCGGAAGACTTACTAACTGCTGATCCGTCGCTTGTCTCTGTGAAGGATGAGGATGGACGAACTCCTATTGAAGCACTCGCCTCGAGAGGCCTGATAAATTTCGGTAAAGAACGATGGTACAGACCGATACGGCAACTCTATGATATCTTCAGGGAACATGGGGCGGCAACGAATGTCGTTGCGGCGGTTCTCATGGACGACCGTGAACACGTTGAGACATCTATCCGTAACAACTTAGAGGTGCTTAAACAACGTTTTGACCTATCGAGGCAGTGGAGAGGCATAAGCTTGCTCGCAATTGCCGCAGGGTGCAATCGGATAGAGATCGCCAAAATCCTGATTGAAGCGGATCCGTCGTTGGTAACGGAAGGGCAGGATGAAGGCAAAGCACCAATGGATTTACTCGTAAAACCGTGGCATCACTCCGCTTTTGATGCCGAGCCGCGAAAACCTTTCTACGACCTCTTAGTTGAAAACGGCGCAGTCCCTGATTTAGGGGCAGCACTTGCGATAGACGATTGGCAGAGAGCTGGGAACTACGTGGTTTCCAGTCCACAATTGCTTGAACAGCAATTCGTTTGTGGCAATCAGATTAAATTTCGACCCATCGAAAGCGCGGCGGCTTATGGGCGCGAATTTATCCTTGGGCTTTTATTTACTGTCGCAGCAGCCAATGAGATAGACATTGAGAAGGATTTAGCTTCTGCGTTGACACAGACCTTTGCTTTGGACGTAACGGAGAAGCTGCTTAAAACCAATCAACCTTCCGCTTCAGTTATCACAAACGCGCTTGTTTTTGCGTGTGAGGTCTATCAACCCGAAAAGGTGCGACTCCTGCTCAAATACGGTGCCGATCCGAGCGCATCCGTTACAGCGAAGTTTCGCTACGATGTCGCACAGAATCTAAAACTGGGTGATGACGGTGCGCATACTTGTGAGATGTCTCCGCTTTTCTTACCAGGTACAAACACACTCGCGGCCGAAACAGCCTCTCACACCTACGAGATGTCTCCACTCCTTGTGGCGATAGGGACGTGGTATGGTCTAAGAGAGGCGGCAGAAGCACTTGAGGAGTGTTTGGAGGTCGTTAAAACACTGCTTGAAGCAGGAGCAGATGTGGATCGGAACTATAGGGTGGATATAGACGATGAGATTTTGGAACTCACACCGTTGACGTATACGCAGAAACTTGCATCTCTGTTTCCAGACAAGCCTTTTGATAAGATTATTGAGGTGCTCCTGCGTAATCGGTAATTAGTTATCAGCGGAAATGGTTATCAGTTGTCAGTCCTCAGTACGATTTTCTCTCACTGCGAGGCATGAAAATCTTTCAGTTTTAACCATCGACTTGGGTTTCCTTAACATTTATAGCGAAGTTGAGTTGATGGTTAAAGAAAGAGAGTTGGGATACTCCCAAAACCTCTTAACTGACAACTGACAACTGATAACTGATAACTATTTTCTCACCGCTATTTTTCCGAACTTTTGTTTGCGGACAGTGTTGCCTTGGGCGTTGGTGAATTTGGCGGTGAATTTGTAGAGATAGACACCGTTTGCAAGCGGTTCACCGTCGGCATCATAGCCGTCGAAGTGAAACTCGTTGAAAGAGACAGACGCGTCAAGCGTGTCAACGGCGAGGATAAGGCGACCGGTTATCGTGTAGATTTTCAGGGTTACCTCGTCAGCCCCCTTAGTGAGGTAGTAGGCAAAATGCGTTCCGTCTCCGGGTACGAAAGGATTCGGGAAATTGGCGATATTTTTGATCTCAAATTCGCCTGCGACGGTCGCTGTCTGCGTCGCGTCTGATGCGTTGCCGTTTGCGTCTTGTGCCTGCAACCGAATCCGGTACTCGCCCGGTTCCAAGACAGGCGTATAGGTTATAAGTATGAGGTTGTTATTGGTAGGCGACGCAGCAATCACATATTCGTCCGCTGGTACGCGCTGCCCGTTTTGGGTAAAGATTATGTGCGCCGGACGTGAGTCAATACCGTTGGCATCCTCAATCTGTGCCGAAATGGTTGGGGTGTCAGAGATATAATCACCATCAACGAAACCTTGATGTTCAAAGCTTAAAGCAAGCACAGGTGGACTTGTATCACTGTGAGATAATAGTGCAAATGTCCCAGGCAGTTTCACTTCTGCTGAGATCGTCTCTTCATCCGTCGTTTCCTTGTTTCCGACCAAAATCCAATTGCCGTTGTCGTCGCGCCGGTAGATATGTGGATCTTCACTTCCCGCCTTTAGGAAAGTGACGGTTGCTGTTAATTCTGTCTGTTCGCTCAAGTCAAGTTGATAGGCAATATCAGATGCGGGGGTTGCCTTTACAATATCGGGTTGATTAATGATGGTAAGTGCCTCTTCGATATAGGTCAGCACCGTAGTGGTTTGGAGACTTTCTGCGGGAATAGTGACTTGGAAGCTGCCATCTTCGCTCTGAACGGGCGGGTTCGGTGTTTCAGGCATCAGAACGATACGGTTACCAACAAACTGCCGATCCCCTCTGTTATTTCTTTCCTGCATTTCAATGATGCCGCCCCGTGACTGCTCGGCAGATGGCATATCTACATAGACGGTAACCAGATAGTTTCCGGGCAACGGCTGCCACGGCACACTTACGGTAACTTCACCATCAGGTGGGATTTCAGAAATTAGCTGAACACCTTCAATCGGCGCGGTGTTCTGTAGTTCCGGGAGTGTTGGCAAGGATGTGGTGTTTATATCAGCGTTCTCGGTTTCGGTGTCCACAGTTTTCTGAAAAAAGTGCACAGGAACATTTCGGGCAGTTTTACTGCCGCGATTGCGGATTCGCGCTGAGAGCATAAAAGGGGGTGTAGTGCCCCATGCAATCGTCTCCTCCAAAAGCACAATATCCACTTCGGGTTCAACATATCCTATATCATAAGTAACAGTTTCTGTTTGTAATGTACGCCCACCTCTTACTTTCACCGCTAAGTAGTAGTCAATAATATCAAATTCGGGGTAACCCGGAATAGGTTGTTTACTTCTATAGGTTTGACCGGTATGACGTTCAACGGGAATAGTGAAAAATTCGGCACCATCCCAACTCCAATAGAGGTGTAATGCTTCAATAGCATTTTCGTCCACAACTTCTGTATAGAGATGGACCGGCTGGTTGGGTTCAACGGGAAAAGGTGTAATACGGACATTCTTAACATATCGAGATAGGATGTTATAGGTGGCATGTCCGATAACATCATTGTCGGAATTCCATGCGTAGGCTTGTACGCTGCCCGTATCAAATTCGGGGTCCGTTGGGAGTTGAACTTGGGTCGTGAACCGTCCGTTAACGACAGCGACTGTTTCTTTTTCCGGGGGTATATCGTTTATATCGTTGCCGGTTTCCGCTGTTGGCACGACACTAATTTCGACATCCCCGCTAAAACTCCGGTTGGGGAGTGTTCCAGAGACAGTAACCAGATTCTCTGCTTCAAAAGTGCCTTCGGCAGATGAATTAGCGAAATCTATTGTCACTTCCATCTGATTGTTCGGTATTTTCAACTGTGCCGCTGGATCACCAAAGAGGGTGAAGACTTCAGCCAAATCGAGAAATCCGGGGTAGTTTATGAGAAACTGGGTTTTGGCTTGGGCGAAAATAGCACCGATATTCCGGGTGTGCCCTTGGAGAATAACGTCAAGAATTTCGCGGTTGAGAACGTAGTCGCCAGTTAAGAGTCCGATACTCGTGGCGCCGATGACGGCGATAGCGCCCCCATTTTCCGAGCGAAGGAGTTCTTCAGCGAGACTGTTTTTAGTGCCGTCAAAAGCACCCGTGTAGCAGGTCATGCTGATGACTAATGGCAGTTGTGAAATGTTGGTTAAGTTTTGTTCAGGATCCTCGAAGTCGAGCATGCGGCTGTCTGACCAGATACCCCCACCGCCGTGTCCAATATAGTTGATCAGACTCGCACCGTTGTTGAAGCCGTCGATCACCCGTCTCGCGACAGGTGTTGTAACACTTTCGTCGATGCTCAGATCCAGTTCATCTTTGGAGGGCGCGTTGATGCGTTCCGTCTCATACCTGTTCCTGAGTTGATGCTGTGAGACGAGTTGATCTATCTGGGAACGAAATATGGGTTCCGAACCAGCAAGCATCAAAAGCCGTTTGTGCCAGGGGCCCACCGGTGAACTCGTTTCATGTTGAATGGTGCGTTCCACGAATATGCGGGCATCGACGCGATTATTCGCTGGCATCCGCCCGATGAGCATGTCTGGAAAATTATCTTCACCCCGGAATGTGACGAACTGATGATCACTTGCACTCGATCCGTAGCCCGGAATTTGTACGCGTATCGTCGGAACGAAAATGACATTATTTTTCATATCAATGTGCGTATCGCCTACGAGAAGCACATACGTTGGGGCAGGCGGCTGCCAATTGGCGTAGGCATATTTGAGGAACTCACGGATGGCGTTTGCGTTGAGGATGCCGTGATTAAATTCGTCATAGATATCTTGGACATCAACAACTTTGCTCCGCATGCCTTGTTGATTGCGAAAGTCGGCAAGCGGTTGAACATCGTTGATAAAGTCGGCGTGTGTGATGATAATATAATCTGCTCCGTTATGCGTGCTGCGCAGATCGGACGGAGTATCTACCGAAATTTTCGGTTTTCGGAATTGATTCCGAGTGAGTGCGATATATTGGGTAGTTGGGTCGTTCGGTGCCTTAGGGCTGATTTGCGTAGAGCGGAAGATTATCCTATAAGTACCCGGAGCATCCTCATCAACGAGTGCCGATAACCCAACATAGCGGGTACCGTCGATCCCATAAATTTCGACATCCGGGGTAGAGAAGTTCTTTAAAATAACCTCGAAATCCGGATTTACAGCACCGGTTTCGTCCGGAAGTGGCGTAATTGCAAAGGGCAGTACATCCGATTGTGCGTCGAAATTCCGCCAATAGTCAACTTGTATCCAATTCAACAGGATGATATCAATCAGTGCTTCGGGGCTTCCGGAGTTCGCAATCCGAATGACATTATTCCCATCCTCAAGGAAGGATTGAGAGAGTTCTGGGTTCTGAAGTAGATATTCGGTTTCACCCGTCCATCGCGCTTCATCAAGTATGATTGTATCGTTGAGCCATATATCACAATCATGTCCTGTGTTGGATCGACCGTGGAGGCTCACGCGGACTGTCGCAGGTCGGGCGGTATTTGCGAGACCGGGAAGGGTGAAGTTGAATGGCTTTGTAATTGGGGCGGTCAATTGTGACCAGAACCAACTATCATTTGGAAGTGGCGGCAGTTCAGTTAAGATAAATGACCGTGTTTGTAGGCCGCCGCCGAATTCTTCGTATGTTTGGCCTGCCCCGAGATTTACATCCCGGAACCTTCTAAAACCTGATTTTGTATCCTTTTCAATATGGGCGCGTGTCAAAAAAAACCTATGATCTTGTAGGTCGTTTGTCCCCGTAAAGGCTGTTTTTGTTGCCATCCGGCTCGCTGGTCCTGAGTTCCATGAAAGCCAATAGACATTCTCATCGGTGGACGGATCAATGTAACTATTTTCTCCGTGCTGGCGTTCGCCGTAGAAAATGATTTCATCGGTTGGATCGAACTTATCATCGGCTTCGCCGCGAACAAAAATCGGAATCTGATTTCCTCTGTTTATTAACTTCAGTGTCCTCGGCATGATAGCCGTCACATTGGCACCCGCTGCCGCGAGTTCTGATGCCGTGATGCTATACATTCCGGATTCCGTAACGCTAATCTTATACTGCGGATGCACGGAAGGTGCGCTCGGGGCTGATGGTGCTCGGGCAATCGGTAAACGCCACTGCTCCGCATTTTGCGGATTAACAAGCAGATCGTTGAAGATGGCATTATAAGCAGCAGATTCAGTGTACAAACCACTTGACATTACCGATGGTGCGCCGCTCACACCCGGTGTCACCGTTTTGATAAAACGCACTTCAACCACAATCCGGTGGTAGAGTCTCACTTCACGACGGACAGGGTTATACTGTACAGGATTGAATTGGATGGGGAGGATACGGTTTTCTCGCATCCGTCCGACTTTCCTAATTTCAGCGAGACGCTCTGGTGTGAAGTGATCTTTTTCGGGCTGTGTTGCGCCTTGCGGTGCTGGTGTATATGCAACCCTTTCGACACTGCGCGTGCTGAAACGCTTCTCGACAATCCGCAGCTGGAAATCCACATCGGCGGGGACAGCGATGAGTGTGGTCTGCACGGGGAGGCGTGGTGTCCCCGGTTCGGCAGTAAACCTGCATCCGGGGAAAGAGATCACCTGACTTTCAACTTTGTCTATCCCGTTTTCGGTGTCACTGCTACCAAAGTGAAAATCGGATTTAGGGATGAGCAGTTGAATTGTCACACCTTGCGCGGAAGTTTTTACTAATTCAACGTCCCTGTGTAAGAGAGTGCTACCCCTTGTCGCAGTGCCGGAGTGTCGCGCGCTTGAGGGAAGCGGTGCAGCGGCTGCGATGCCATTTCGGGCAGATAAAGAACCAAAATCTAAACAGAGGAAGAGTGTTATGAATAGTGTTGATAACCATAGGTGCGCAGTTGTGCGTATCTTTAAAGGAGACGTTTGCATTAAAGGATTAACTCCAAAGGGGTCTATTGCTAAAAATTTTAAAATACCTATGAGCAGATGGCACTTTTTATAGTGTTTGTCGTAAGTGTTCTCGTTTTTCTTTAAAAAATGTGGAGTTTGTTGTGGGTTAGACAATCCATGATGTGTCGTTGAGCGGCGCGCTTCCATAAAGCGCGCCAATGCTTTGCTGTAGGAGCGGCCCTCCGTCGCGCCACGGATCGCTAACTGCTAACTGACAACCCTTCAATCCTCTACTTTTCGGCGAGGTGGTAGATTTCAATTTCTCGGATTTGCGCCACTGAGGGTTCCATGATGCGATAGTGTGGATAATACCGACCCGCAATTGTTGTCCGCCGGTCAATAATCTTGTCTCCCGGTTCCGCCATTATTTTGTTCACAACCATATCATCGACCGTCCGGGTAACAGTGACGCGAATCATCTTTGTCCGGAAGTTCAACCGATCAAAGACAAACTCCGCTTGTGCCCTGTCGTCGCCGACATTGCGCCGCTGAA
Organism: Candidatus Poribacteria bacterium; assembly: GCA_009843785.1. Lineage (GTDB taxonomy): Bacteria > Poribacteria > WGA-4E > WGA-4E > WGA-3G > WGA-3G. Next base: position 8,262 of record VYCT01000151.1, read on the forward strand.
TGACTGTATCGAAAGTTTCCCATTCACCGGTTTCTTCGTTCAGATAGTCCATCGCGAACCGGAAAAGGTTACCGTTGTGAATGACAATTTTTCGGACGGGGTGGACATCAGCGAAGCGGATGATGAAATTCCGTTCGTTTTGTGCGGGAAGTGTCGCAAGGGTTTCAAGATTACCGTCGTTGACACCGGGGTGGTTCGCCTCGGTGCCATAAGTGGCACTTGCGATATTCTGGCTGTATTGTGTCGATAATACTTGCGCAACTCGGCAAGCATTAAGATGTAAGCAGATGGCAACAAGGCAGCAAATAGATACAGTGATGCGTTTCATTCTTCGTCCTCCTCGAAAGTTATATCAACCCGGTCAACAATACCCATGACGAGTTCTCGGATGGGCGCGTCTTCAATACCGAACACTTCTTGGGCAACGCCGGGACCAGCACCGACAATCACGGTGTCCCCTTCACCCGCACCGACGTAGTCAACAGCGATTGTCGGCGTACGAACGAGTTGAGATTTGACACTCAACGGTTGGATGAGCAGCAAGGTGCGGTTTTTGTATGCAGAATGTTTAACGATAGAAACGGCTTTTCCGATTACTTTGGCGATGTACATTTTTACGCCTCCGTTTCTGGGGTGGGTGTTTCTGACGTACGCGCTCCATGCGTCACAGAGAGAGAATCTACAATACCGACAATGGCTACATCCACCGGCATTCGTTTTCCGGGTATAACGCTGACGGCATCACCGCCTGTGACGATGTAGACGATTTCACCGACCCCGGCATCGTTGAGTGTATCAACTGCGACGAGTGGCTCAGAAATCGGTTCCTGTTTCTCGTCTAAAGGTTGGACGACAAGGAGGCGAGTGCCTTCTAAACTCGGGTCTTTTCGGGTGGCTACAACAGTGCCAATTACTTTTGCTAAATCCATTGTTTTATAGTTTTCAGTTATCGGTTATCAATTAAGGACGGATATGCTTTAACGAAACCATCTCTTAACTGATCACTGTTAACTGACGACTGGTAACTCCTAAGAAACAAGTTGATATTCAACCAGTTTTGTGTGAAGTGTATTTCGATTAATACCGAGAATGTCTGACGCTTTACTCCGGTTTCCGTTGGTGTGTTCAAGCACAATTTTAAAGAGCGGTTTCTCAAAAACCTCTCGGATTTCAGCGTAAAGCTCGCCCAGCGGTACATCGGATTCCATATACTGTTCAATGTGTGCTTGGAGCATCGTATGAACCTGAGTATTGAGATCGCCAGGCTCGCTTATGGGTGTCGATTTCTCTAAGATTGGATCAAAGTGTTCAGGTAATAGCATCTGCCCGGAACACATGACGAGTGCGCGCTTGATGGCGTTTTCTAACTCCCGCACGTTGCCGGGCCAATCATAAGTCGTCAGTTGCTTGACAACCTCTGTGGATATGCCGATCTCAGGCAATTGATATTCTTCAACAAACTGGCGTGTAAACAGTTCTACGAGTTCCGGTATATCCTCTTTTCGTTCCCGTAACGGCGGGAGCGAAATCGGGATGACATTGAGACGATAGTAGAGGTCTTCCCGAAACGATTTCTGTGCAATTGCGGCTTCAAGGCTGCGGTTCGTAGCAGCGATGATTCGGACATCGACAGCGTGTGTTTCGGTGCCGCCCATCGGTTCCACCTCGCGTTCCTGTAAAACGCGCAGCAGTTTCATCTGGACTTCAATGGGCAACTCCCCGATTTCGTCAAGGAAAATTGTGCCGCTATCTGCCTGTTGAAATTTCCCTTTTCTTGCGCTGTGGGCATCGGTGTACGCGCCTTTGACGTGTCCGAAGAGCGCGCTCTCAATAAGACTCGAAGGCATCGCACCGCAATCAACGACGATGAAAGGATTGTGAACACGGCGGCTGTTTTGATGGATCAATTGAGCGACGAGTTCCTTACCCGTACCGCTTTCTCCTAAAACGAGAACGGTTTCATCGCTGACAGCAGCACGCCCAATTTTAAGATATACCTCCTGCATCGCTGGACTCTGGCCCACCATTTTCCCGTGTCTGTCGAAATCGGGTGATGTTGATGTTTTAACGGTCTTCGTCTGATGCGTTGCAGCGGCTGCGCGGGAGACGAGGTCAAGTAATTGCTTCTGGTCAATCGGTTTAGTGAGGTATCCATAAGCACGCCGTTTTGCTGCATCAATAGCTGTTTGCGTTGTGCCGTGTGCGGTGATTATAATGATTGAGGCGGTACTATTGTACTGCTGGATGTCCTCAATAAGTTCAAGCCCGTTTGCGTCGCCTAACCAGATATCAAGCAGGATGACATCAACATTTGTCTCTTTGACACACGCGAGCGTCTCCGCACCGTCTCTTGCTTTCAGGGTCTCATATCCTGCCTTTTCGAGGGTGGCGGCGAGTATGTGTCGAAGACTATCATCATCGTCAGCGATAAGCACTAAATTTGACATATTTTTGTATTTCCTTGCGGTTCGGTTAGGTGCGTTTGAGATTTCAAGCGTTCTCTCCGTATATCCGCATGCGCCGTTGTTGCATGCTGCGTTTTTGTTTTTTATATTACTTTGTGGTTCGGCTTTTTAGTTTCCCTTGCGGTTCGTTATGATTGCTCTCTATTGCCTTATGCGTTTGTGAACACATCTATAGGTTGCTAATGTACGGGGAGGGATACGACAAACGCTGTCCCGACTTCAAGGTTCGGATCGACTTCAATGCGCCCTTGGTGTTCGGCAAGAATCTTTTGGCTAATGTAAAGCCCAAGTCCGGTACCCTTCTGTTTCGTGGTATAGAATGGATCGAAGAGCATTGGAATATCTTCAGGTGGAATGCTGGGACCGTCATTCTGGACCCGTACATGGATGATTTCCTTTTCCGGTGGATATTCTGTCTGAATGGTCAATGTCCCGCCTGTATCCATCGCTTCAATGGCGTTGTAGAATAGATTGAGGAGCACTTGCGTTATACCGTCTTCGTTTATATTCACTTGTGGACAGTTGTTGTCGTATTGTGTGGCGACTGTGATAGCGTGATGCTCCAATTCAGGACGGCAGATAGCGAGGCTACTTTCAAGCAGTTGATGGATGTCGGTCCGTTTCGCGAGTTGCATCGCCGGTTTACTGAAAGCAAGCAACTGTTCAATAAACCGATTCAGCCTGTCTACCTCTTTGATAATGATGGCAGTGTATTCCTGAATCTCATCTTGAGAGAGTTGGACTTTATCGGAAGAGGTGCCGACTTCTGAATCTGCTTCCGTCTCAGTGTGTTGGAGGAGTTGGGTGCCGAGTCGGATACTGCCCAACGGGTTTCGTACTTCGTGTGCGATCGTTCGGACTAACCTTCCGAGTGTTGCCATGCGTTCTGATTCGACGAGGGCATCAATCGTTTGCTGAATTTTGACGCGTTGCGCAATCGTTGAGGCGATAATTGTTAAGAGCCGCCGGTCGTCTTCTGCTGAAAATTCGTCTGACGCCTTGTCAATTGTCAATGTACCGATAACGTGCTCTTCCACGATAATCGGGATACACCAGAAAGCGATTGCATCTTTGGATTCGACACGTTCGGGCTCAAAGAATTTAATATAACTCCGCGGATTTCGGGTTTGTGGCACACCGATCGCTTTACCGGATGTAAGCACCTGTTTCTGGATGTCTTCCATTTGATCGTCAGTCCCGCGTTTCATTTCAGCGGGGGTGAGTCCTAAGACGGTCTCTACCGAAGTCACGACTTTCCCGTTTTCATAGAGGTGTAAAGCACCGCGGTATATACCAAGGCGTTTCGACAAAATCTCAATGATACGCTGAAAGAGGCCCTGCAGTTCAAGGTTCGCGTTCGCCGCTTGACTCACCTCAAAAAGCGTAGAGATGTCTCTTATCTGTTTTTCTAAATTCGCGTTGACGCTATGTATCTCCTCCATCTCTTCAACACGGCTACGCCGCTGGGTTTGGAATTGACGGATGATACGGATAACACCAAACACAAGAAACGGATAGAGCAGCGCAATGATGATGCTCCCTGTCTGCGTCGGGTAGCGGAAGACGTAGACCCAATTCGCAACGGCTGTGAGACCGAACAGAATATTTTGTTCGCGGGGGCGAGCATAGATTACCGCGAGGATCATCACCCCGTAGTAGCAGTGACTCGCAGCGGGGTAGTATGCCTGCATCTGAAATAGATGTGTACTAATATTGATAAGGACTACAAACAATGCCAAAAAAAACGTTAGCATTCTTTTAATTACTGGGTTTTCGCTCCGTTTTGTCCGTTGTCCAAAACAGGTTTTCGATGAATTTGCACCGTTTCCTCAGTAAATTGAGATGTTTCATAAGGTGTCGCGAACCACAATCGTAGAAATCAATATTTTAGTTCATAAAAGAATTTGTTAGATTGCCTGTGGCAGCTTCCCACAAACTGACAGTTTGCGGTATAAAACTTCAACAATCATTAAAACTTCAGGAAATTATTGAGCATTTTTAACCCAACGCGTCCGCTCTTTTCGAGGTGGAACTGTGTTGCGATGAGGTTATCGTGGGCAATCGCGCTGCAGAATTCAAGTCCGTACTCCGTTTTGCCAATCACAATGTCCTCTGCCGCTGGCACAGGATAGTAAGAATTGACGAAATAGAAGTGCGCAGGATTTGGAACGTTTTCAAAGATTCGGTGCGATCGTGTCTGATGTACTTCGTTCCACCCGATTTGTGGCACTTTTAATGTTTCGGTTTTATTTTCTGTATCTATCATCGGATATGTTTGGGGATATTTCTGGACGTATCCGGGTAAAAGCCCTAAGCATTTGGCATCTTCTTCCTCACTGTGTTCAAAAAGGATCTGGATACCGATACAGATGCCGAGCATAGGTCTACCGGTGTGATAGAAGTCTGTCAAGACCTGGTTGAGCCCGCGTTTCTGTAAGGTTTGCATCGTAGCTTTTGCGGCACCAACGCCCGGAAAAATAACGCGATCCGCTGCGAGAATCGTTTCAGCAGCAGCGGTAATCTCATTTTTATAACCGAGATGTGTCAACGCACGCGCAACGCTCGTAAGGTTGCCCGCGTCATAGTCTATAATTGCAATCATTTTTTTAATATCGATAACTTATATAACGACTTTTTCAATTGTTTTATACAGATTAGCCGTTTCAATCCCGGCGATGGCGGCTTCAGAACCCTTGTTGCCTGCCTTGATACCGGCGCGTTCAAGTGCCTGCTCTATGGTATCTGTTGTGATGACCCCATAGATAACGGGGACACCTGTACTGGCGGATAACTGTGCAATGCCCTTCGCACTTTCGGCGGCGACGTAATCGAAGTGTGGGGTCGCGCCGCGGATAACCGCCCCGAGACAGAGGATAGCATCATATTTTTTGCTCGCCGCAAGGCGTTTGGCGATGCCGGGAATCTCAAAGGCACCGGGTGTCCAAAAAACATCGACCTGATCCAAGTCAACGCCGTGTCGCTTTAGGGCATCTAACGCGCCAGCGAGGAGTTTTTCGGTAACAAAACTATTGAATCGGCTGACAACAATGCCGAATGTGAGTCCTTCGCCAAGAAGGTATCCTTCGTAGACGTTTGGCATATTTTATTAGTTATCGGTTATCAGTTTTCGGTCTTCAGTTAAAGACGGATTTTGCTGAACCGAAGCCCTCTTTTAACTGTTAAAACTGTTAACTGTTAACTCCCTATTCTTTATTCCTCGTCGAGGAGGAGGTGTCCCAGTTTAGAACGTTTTGTTTCTAAATATCTGCGGTTAAAAGGATTCGGTTTGGTTTGGAGTGGCACACGTTCAACGATTTCAAGTCCATATCCATCTAACCCTTTGACCTTTTGCGGATTGTTTGTCATCAAACGCATTTTTTGAACGCCTAAATCGGCTAATATCTGTGCACCGATGCCGTAATCTCGCAAATCCGCGGGATAGCCGAGATGTTCGTTTGCTTCGACGGTATCTAATCCGTCATTGTCTTGTAACTGATAGGCACGGAGTTTCCCCTTGAGTCCCATCCCTCTGCCTTCTTGCCGCATATAAAGGACCACACCTCTGCCTTCCTTTTCAATGGTTTGGAGTGCGATTTCGAGTTGTTCACCACAATCGCATCTCAGCGAACCGAAGACATCACCCGTTAGGCATTGCGAATGCACGCGGACCAAAAGCGGGGTTGCCTCGGCAATATCGCCTTTTGTGAGGGCGATGTGCGTTTTACCATTTTCGACACTTTCGCCGGATGTATCTGTGCTTTCGTAGGCGTAGAGTTTAAATTCGCCGTGTGCGGTGGGTATATCCGCCGTTGCGACGCGCTTAATAAGCGTTTCTGTCTGGCGGCGGTATGCGATCAGGTCAGAGATTGTGATAATTTTAAGCTCATGTTGCGCGGCGAACTTCATCAATTCCGGGACGCGTGCCATGGTGCCGTCCTCGTTGAGTATCTCACAGAGGACCCCTGCCGGATATAACCCCGCCATCCGTGCTAAATCAACGGTGGCTTCAGTATGTCCAGCACGCCGGAGGACACCACCGGGTTTTGCCTCTAACGGGAAAATGTGACCGGGGCGAACGAAGTCTGAGGGGATCGCATCAGCATCAACGAATTTCTGGATCGTGTATGCGCGTTCTTGCGCGGAGATACCCGTCGTCACCTCTTTCGCGTCAATAGTGACTGTAAACGCCGTTTGCATCTGCGCTGTATTCGCGGCGACCATCGGTTGGAGTTCAAGTTCGGCGAGACGTTCTGAACAGGTCGGTAGACATATCAACCCCCTGCCGTATTTCGCCATGAAATTAATAGTCTCTGCTGTCACCTTTTCAGCCGCCATGATGAGATCGCCTTCGTTCTCACGGTCGGGTTCATCAACGACGATAATCATTTCCCCGTTTTCAATTGCGGAGAGTGCTTCAGGAATAGTATTAAATGTGTCTGGCATTCTTGCCTACCATTTTATGGTTATCAGTTATCGGAGGAATGGTTGTCAGTTTCCAGTGGTCGGTAAATGCTTGTGGCGGTTACACAATATGTTACTGCCACAAGAAACCTCTTAACCGAAAACTGTTAACTAATATAGCCGTGTTTCGCTAAAAAACTCAAATTGAGTGTCTCGGAAGGGGGCTGCTCGGTCCACCCCTTCTCCGCTTCAGGATTTTTGAGAAGCGTTTCAATATAACGCGCAACGATGTCAACTTCAAGGTTGACCTTTGCACCGTTCCGTTTTGTCCTTAAAGTTGTGACCTGCTTTGTATGCGGAATCAAAGCAACTTCAAAGGCATCTGCGTGGATGCCTGATACAGTTAAGCTGATGCCGTCAACAGTGATAGAACCTTTGTAGGCGATGTAGCGTCTGATATTGTCGCTTATTGTTACCTGCATCAGGGAGGCATCGCCTTCGTCTTTCCACCCGCAGATCGTCGCAATCTCGTCTACGTGTCCGAGTACAAGGTGTCCGCCTAATCTGTCGCTTAACCGGAGCGAGCGTTCAAGGTTAACCTGTTCACCGACGATCCGTTCGCCTAATGTCGTGCGGCGTAGCGTTTCAGCAGATATATCCGCGGTGAACGCCTCCGGTACAAGGGAACGGATGGTGAGACAAGCACCATCAACGGCGATACTGTCGCCGATTTCCGCATCGGAGAGAACGTGCCGCGCCTGAATTTCGAGGATCGCACCTTCGGATTTACGTTGGATATTTCTGATTGTTCCGAGTTCTTCAACAATCCCGGTAAACATGCTATAGATACCCTTCAATGAGAAAGTCAGAACCAGGCATCTGCGTGATACAGATGCGCTGCAAGTGAGGTACATCTGCCAAACTGGCAACGCCTTCGCCGCCAATAGGTCCGGGGGCATGCTGTCCACCAATGATGATAGGTGCAACGAAACACATAACCTTATCAACGATGCCGGTTGCAACAGCGGATGCGTTGATTTCGCCGCCGCCTTCAATCAATAGGCTCGTTATTTCACGTTTGCCTAATATCTCCATCAGCCCCTTAAAACAGACTCGGTTTCCGTGTGCATCTGGCACAGTTATGACTTCCGCGCCTGAGGCTTCGAGGGCTTTGATGTTTTCTATAGGTGCTTCTGATGTTACAGCAACAATAACACCGGCACGGCTTTCAGCGTTAAAAATGCGCGCGTCTGTGGGCGTTCTCCCGTGTGAATCCATCACAATACGGATCGCATCCAGTCCCTCTCTGTTCTGAAGCCGCGTTGTCAGTGTCGGGTTATCACTCTCGACTGTGCCCCTGCCGACGAGGATCGCATCTACGGCATCCCGAATCTCATGACCGCAATGTCGCGATGCCTCGGACGTAATCCATTGTGATTCACCAGAAGCGGTCGCTATTTTTCCGTCAAGGCTCATGGCGATCTTAAGGATAACAAACGGCAGACCGGTCTGAATATATTTCGTGTGAACCTCGTTTAATTTTTCTGCTTCCTGTTGACACGCGCCTACATGGACACAGATGCCCGCCTTTTCAAGTTGACGCACTCCCTTGCCCGCAACACTCGGATTCGGATCAACTGCTGCGATGTAGACCTCAGCGATACCTGCGCGAATCAGTGCTTCTGTGCAAGGCGGGGTGCGTCCCCAGTGGCAGCACGGTTCAAGATTTGTGTAAAGTGTCGCGCCTTTGGCGTTCTCACCTACAGCGTTCAGCGCATGGACCTCGGCGTGCGGGGTTCCCGCTTTCTGATGATAACCTTCACCGATAATCTTACCGTTTTTTACAATAACCGCCCCAACGAGCGGATTGGGGCTGGTGCGTCCTTTTGCTTGCCCCGCCAACTTCAGCGCGCGTTGCATGAAGGTTATATGTGCTGCGTCCATGGGAATATGTTATCCAGACTCAACGTCTATTTTAGGTATAGTATATCACATTTTTATTAGAAATCAAAACATTTATAAAAGCCTCGTCATCTTTTTCAGAAATTCAAGGACTTCTGTCTGTTGGACGAGATCGAATTGGTGCGTGCTGATATACATGTATTTGATAATGCCTGTTTTGTCAATAATGAAGGTTGATGGACGTGCGATATTGTATGCCTCAAGGCTGAGCCAGTGATAGACACCGTAACTTTTGATAGTGCTTCGTGTTTTGTCCACCAGTAACGGAAATGTGATACCGTTTTTATCGGCATAACCGCGGAGTTCACGGGGCCACTGTCCAGCGATCGCGAGCGGTGTGGCGTTATATGCTTCGTAAGCCTTGATATTCTCCTGCACTGCCGACAACTGACGACGACTGTTCGGTCACCATGTGCCTCGAAAGAAGGTGAGGACGACATGTTGCGTGTCGCGGTATGCTTCAAGAGAGATGTTATCTCTCTGATGTGATGGCAGCGTGAATAACGGTGCTGTATCACCAATGTTGAGAATTTTGTTTTTTCGTGGCATGGGGATATTATATAGGAAACGACGGTTGGTGTCAAATGTTTAGCATTTGGAATAGGGCTATTTAGTTTGGGGATTGATAGAGATCTTCGCGAGAAAAGATAGGAATGCCTTCTATTGTTTTTTGACATCTCCCCATGTCGTAGTGAGCAAGTGCGGTTGCGGAGAAACCGGCAACGCATACGCCGGATCAAACCAATCTCCACCAAAATTTCCGAATCTTGGCATCCCAACATGCGTCAATTGCGTCAGGACACCGCTGTTCACATCAACTTTGAAGATTTGGGGACGATCGTTAATCATTTGTGTATAAAGAACTTCTTGCCCATTTGGCGATAACTCAGGGTATTGTGCATAAGCACCTGCCTCCTCAACAAGTTGCCTGAGATCTGTACCGTCGCGGTTCACAATGAAGATACTCTGTTTAGCCTTCCATGCCTTGTGCAGCTCCCTAGCCTCGTGCAGCTCCCTATCCTTGATGTCAGGGATCGGATGCTTGTTCCCAGAAATCGCAAGTCTGTCCGCCATAGCAGACCAGGATGGATCGCTTTGCCAGGGGAGTACTTTATCAGGTAGCGGTTGTTCACGATCGCGTGCGTCAACGTTGATAAATGTCAGTCGAGTACCCGCTGCGTGACTTACAGAGCAGGCGATTTCTGAACCATCGGGAGACCATGCAGGCAAACTCCCATAGGGCAAAGGTTCAACATCCTCTTCACCAAGCGTCCCAAGATAGAGACCGGACTTTCGACGGTCCCAGTCCATGTAATTGTAAGCAAACTGTTTACCATCGGGGGACCACGTCGGACTATCTCTCCAAGCCATTATCTTTTTCTTAAAGACGCGGCGGACATTCGACCCATCCGCGTTCATCACATACAGGTTTCGCACACGCGTACCTTGACGATCTGAAACAAAAAGAATCTGCTCACCCGTCGGCGACCAGACTGCTTGCAGATCACCGGCGGGATGCTGTGTTAAATTCACCTGTTCGGAGCCATCCGGGTTCATCATGTAAATCTCCCGATTGCCATCCCGTGAAGATGTAAACAAGATTTTCGGCGTTGTTGGTGCTTTTGCAAAGAGCGGAGAAGCACAGACATTCAGCATCAACAAGAGCAATAGCACAAAAACTAACAACTGTATCCTTTTCATAGCAGTTCCTTTTATTGTTTTTTCACATCTCCCCAGGTCGTAGTGAGCAAGTGTGGCTGTGGTGATACCGACAACGTATACGCCGGATCAAACCAATCACCACCAGCATTCGTTTCACGAAAAGGTCCAGCAATATGCGTCAATTGCGTCCGAACACCGCTGTTCACATCAATCTTGAAGAGTTGGCGATGTCCGTTAATCGTCCGTGTATAAAGCACTTCGGATCCATCCGGCGATAACGCAGAAGCACCTGCCCGGGAACCGTCTTCCTCAATCAGTTGCCGGAGACCCGTGCCGTCTCGGTTGACGATGAAGACCGTGAATTTATCCCTCCATGCCTCGTGCAGAGCCCGTGCCTCGTCCAGACCCTTTCCGTCGATGACCGGTAACAGATGCCTGTTCCCAGAAATCGCAAGTCTATCTCCCACAGCAGACCAGCACGGACCCGATTGCCATTGTAGCACTTTATCGGGCAGCGGTTGTTCCTGCTTTCGTGTCCGGACATCCATAAATGTCAGTCGAGACCCGAATTGATGAGATATAGAATAGGCGATTTCGGTACCGTCCGGCGACCACTCAGGGGAACTCCCATACGGGAGTTCTTCGGCATCTTCTTCGCCAAACGTCCCAAGATAGAGTCCGAACTCCCAACGATCCCAGTCCACGTAACTGTAAATAAACTGTTTGCCATCGGGAGACCATGCCGGACTCCTTCTTTGACCCTTTGCTCTTCTCTTGAAGACACGGCGGACATTCGACCCATCAGGGTCCATCACATACAGATCTCGCACACCCGTCCCTTGGCGATTCGAGACGAAGAGGATCTTATCACCCCTCGGAGACCACACAGCAGTCATATCCTCGGCGCGGTGCTGTGTCAGGTTCACTTGTTCGGAACCGTTTGGGTTCATCATGTAGATCTCCCGATTGCCATCCCGTGAGGACGTAAATAGGATTTTCGGTGTTGGCGGAGCTTTGGCAAACAGCGGAAAGGTGCTAACATTCAGCACAAACACAATCAATAGGACAAAAATTAACGATTGTATCATTTTCATAGGAGTCCTCTACTGCTTTTTGACATCTCCCCATGTCGTAGTAAGCAAGTGTGGTTGCGGAGAAACGGAGAGGAATCCCTCCGACACCCACGCAGGAGATAAATCCCTCCCTCCATTCTTCATAAGCGGTTTTCCACGTCAATGCGGTATCTACTTGGCGGTATTTTCTGCTTGCTTGAGTCTGCTCCAGAGGGTCGTCTGTTTCTCTACACTTGGCGATACGGAGAGAAACTGTTTTGGTCCCCAACATGTTTCTCCGATAACGTATTGCGCGTATGTAATTCCTCAAGATTAGTCCTGTTAGTCCCTATTCATTGATTGATGCATTGTGAAATTTCTCGTCAAGCGAGATGTGAAATAACCCACGCCGCCCGGTAACAACATAAAGTCTGCCATTATTGATGGCGAGCGAGATAATTTTACCGGGAACACTTGGAGAAACCTGTTCCCACTTGCCACGGTTCCCTAAACGATAGACACCCGCATTACCGGCGCCATAAACCGCAGTGCCATCTACAGCGAATTTGTCTATAACGCGACGCTGCCCCATTCCATCGGTCAGCACGCGCCAGTGTTCCCCGTTCTGTGAAGCCAAAACACCTGTATCCGTTGCAATATAAACCATTGGTCCCGCAAAAACGATCTCCTTGAAATACGTAAAACGAAGCGGAAGGATCAACGTGATGTCTCTCCAACTGTTTCCACCGTCAAACGATTGGAGTAACTTACCATCCCGCTTCCCGACGTAGACGATTTCTCCTGATGCTGCTAACCTGAACCCATAGCCTCCCTGACCCCAAGCAGATTTTTGCGTAAGGTCTATTAAGCCAGTATCCGTCCATTCGGGGTCGCCGAGTTTCCACTTGAAAAGCCGCCGCAGGTACTCGACATAGAATGTCTCACCACTCACAGCAAATCCGCCGACCCTTGCAAAGGTAGTCATATTGCGCAACGTCTTCGTCAACTGAGGATTCTCTTCAAGGTCATCAGGTAAATGTACCTGTTCTGCCGCTGCAAGCGTTGTCCACGACTCGGTGGAAAGCATTTCTTCATCAAAATCAGGTATTTTTTCTGTTGGAACGAGGGTATTACCATCCGCAGATAGACCGAAAATCCGAAAATTTTTCACTTCAGATGCGATGCCATACAGCTTACTACCTTTAACTCTTAGCTTTGAACCATAAGATAACATGAAGTAATCGTTAGTATCAACAGGAATCCTTGTCCATGATTCACCACCGTCGGTTGACTGAACGATGTCTCTACCGGTATACGCACAGAGTCTGTTGTTGAATGCCACCAAACTCCGAATCCCTGTCCCTATGATGCCCTCCATAAATAGGTGCCACGAGTCGCCAGTATCTGTTGTGCGATAAATACCGTTTCCGCCAATTGTGTAAAAAACCTTTTCATCCGCCGCGATGATTCGTCGGAGATCAAGTCGAGACAGAACAGGGGCAGTGTCCAGTTGCGTCCAAGTCCGCCCCGCGTCTGTTGACTGGAATTGTTCAACACCCTGCACGAGGAGTGTCTCACCCGCAACTAAAAGCTTGATACCCGTTAGTACTGTAAAAAAGAGCGGTTTATCCTTAGGCGTTATCTCAGTCCAGGATTCCCCGAAGTCTGCGGAGTGAAAAATTCTACCCTGCACCGAGTTCACATCCACTATTACGCCTAATTCCGCTAATTCCGATTTCGTCGATTTCGCCCACATAGACAGATCCGGTCCCATGCTAACATAGAGATCGTCCTCGGAAACTGCCAAGGAATGAATAGCATTAACGGATTCTATTGGTACCTGTTCCCAAATACCTGAGCTGAGACGATAGAAACCGCTGTCTGTGTTAGCAGGTGTCTTGTCTTCAAAGTTCTCGAGGGATTGGGTAGTTTTAGAGGTACCTACCGGTAATTCCTCCCAAACACCTGCGTTGAGACGGTAGAGTCCTTCATCTGTCCCAACAAATACCGTATTTTCAATCGCAGCAATTCTGTAAATGCGTCTGTTTCTTAACCCTTTATCAAGTAAGTTCCACTCGGTGCCGGCATCCGTAGATTGGAAAACGCCTTTACCTCGGAGGGCAAGATACATTGTAATAGGTGTTGGCGAATGGGTGGATTGCGGTGCATCGGTTATTACCAATCCAACAGCGCGCCCGCTGGGTCGCGAGCAAAAGGTGTGCCACGTCTCGCCATCGTCGCTCGAAGTGAAGATTTCATCAGTGGAGGCGATATAGAGGGTGTCCCTATATGCTGCCATTGATATGTAGCCCCTGTTAATTGATGGATTGGCATTGATGCGCCCCCACGCAGTTTCTCCTGTTGGTAATCTGTAAATACCTGTCTGTGTAGAGGCGTGGAGCGTCCCTTCGGGTGTCGTAAAGATACCATAGGCGGGACCCTTTTGAGGTCCAGATACCTGCCTCCACCGCGAAGTAGAAAACTTTGCAGCATCCACTCCAACTGTAGCTGCCGGCGACATTTCAGAGGTCTGTAAACCCGTACTGTTGCTTTTACCGGCGAACATAGCCTCTCCAATCTGATTCCGGACATCTGGTTTTGAATCAATATCAAGCGTAACAAGTGTATCAATAATTTCGATAGTCGGTTCAGATTGTGCCTCGAAACTATACGGTTTCTGAAAGCGCGCAAGGTATCGGTTGCTTGTGCCAAGTAGCAAGACGATCAAGACCGCGGCTGTACCAAAAGCCGCCCACGGTAGCAACGGTTTGCTAACCGGCGGCGATGTCGTTTTTATATCTGCGACTTCTCGCATAATATTCTCGCTGAGACGCGCCGAGACCTGTACGCCGCTGAGTACTTCCTGAACTAAGCGTTCTTCGTCACGCTGTAAACGTTTTCTTGCCCGCTGGAGCCGACTCGTAATCGTGTGCACCGAGACCCCCAAGAATTTGCCGATCTCCTTCGTTGTCATTTCGCTGAGATAGTAAAGGGTCATAACTGTGCGTTCACTATCGGGGAGTTTTTCGAGAAGTTTTTGGACGAGTTCGCGGCGATACTCGGTTGTGTTTATATCGTGCTGCTCAGATACATAACGCGTATAAGAGGATTCTTCTATCTCGTTTACAGGTACGGTCTCTAACGATTGTGGGATAGGTTTTTGCTCTCGTAACCACTTGATGCTGAGTCGATTTGCAATGACATACAGCCATCCGGCGAATAGATTCGGATTCTTGAGCGTCGAAAGTTTTTTATATGCCTGTAGGAAGGTGTCTTGCGTAACTTCTTCAGCATAATGAAAATCACCAATTTTTCGCCAGACGAGCGCGTGGACACTCTTTTGGTACCTTTCGACCAAGGTGTTAAATGCGGCTGTGTCGCCAGACAAGATATCGTCGATTAACTGAGCATCATTTTCTTGTTTCATAGAGTTATCCTAACCAAGGGATTTAATCGCGTTGGTATGCGTCAAAACACTTAACTGAACGACTCATACAGTTACCTTATTATATTATAAAAGACGCGATTTTGGGGCAAAAAACGTGCATTGTGCCAAAAAAAATCATGTTTTGATACCTGTCGTACATTAAAGACGCGATTTTTTAATCAAAAACGTGCATAATGGTAAAAAAAAAATATAAAACTTGGACTTTAGCCAAAATCGAACGAGATTAGTATTGTATAGATGGAGTTACACTAAGGCGGTGCTATCTGGGTGGGGTTTTTCAGTAGATAAGCGTTATCTTGGCGTAGGGTCTATAGAGATTGTTGCGAGAAAAGAATTGACCTTCCCTTTTCCACTGAATGCGTTACCGGTAGTGCCCAACTTAAAACGTCCGCCTTTATCAAAACGGTACGTGAGCCTCCCCGATTTACCGGGGACGATCCCTGATGCTGCGGTCAGTATAACTTTGGGCATTCCGTCCGCGGCGAGTTCGCTGTCGCTTTCAAACAGGATGAAAGCCCCCGCGGCCTCTGCACTCCCCATCCAGAGTTCAACAGTGAGAATACCCCCCTCTTTAAACGCTGTCGTATCAATCTCAACAACAGTGTAATCTTGATATTCAGCGTCTGGTGTCCGGAAGATACTCAAAACATCTCGCGTAGGCTCCGCATCGTTGAGTGTAACGATCTGTGTCTGTGCGGTGAGAAATCTTGGCACGTATTCGGATGGATTTGTGCTTGGGGTGAACCCACTGCCTCTATTGGGTATAGTAGATTTACCGATTTGGGTGCGCATGTCCGGTTTCGATGTGAGGTTCAGGACAATCGGTGTATCGATGAGTTCTACTGTCATCTCTGATATGGCATCGAAGTTGTAAGGCTGTTGAAAGCGTTTCAGGTGCTGATGACTGATGCCGAGTGCCAACACCACGAGGGCAAGCGTTGAAGCAGCGATTGCCCACGGAATAAACGGTTTACCACCGGAGGGGACCACGGGTTCAATGCGTGAGATTTCTTGCATGATATTCTCGGTGAGATTTGCCCTGATCTGGAACCCTTTAAGTGCTTCTCGGATCATCGGTTCCGCTTTTTTGAGACGGAGCCGGGCGCGACGGAGTCGGCTCTTAACCGTGCTGGCAGATACGCCTAAAAATCGGCTAATCTCTTCGCAGGTCATCTCTCCAAAGTAGTGGAGTGTAACAACCGTACGCTCACTTTCTCGGAGCCGTGCGAGCAATTTGTGGACGATACTGCGCTGTGCATCCGTCGCAGCTTTCGCCTGCTCTTCAGCGATGTATTGAGAATACGTCATCTTTTCTATCAGCGCGGGGTCCGTCTCTTCCAACGATTGCGTCTGCATCCGTTTCTTTCTAAGCCACGCGTGGCATTGGCGCGCGGCGATTCTATACAGCCACCCCTCAAACCGATGTAGATCCTTCAGGGTCCCCAGTTTCTTATAGACCAGCAGGAAGGTGTCCTGTGTAACCTCTTCGGCGATGTGAAAATCCCCTATCTTCCGCCAGGCAAGCGCGTGGACAGATTTTTCGTATTTTTTTACCAAATGAGCAAAAGCACTTTGGTCGCCTGCAAGGCTTTGTTGGATAAGTTTGACATCATTGTTTCCCATAGGTCACCTATAGATAGCAAGCAGTGGTCTCGCTTACCGATCAATTTTCGTTGTGCTTTTCTGGTGTGGGTTCCACGGAAAATTCAGCGAGGAAACCGTTAATTTCGCCTTTCTTATGGAACCAACTGCCAGTAGCCCCCAACTTAAAAACTTTTCCTTGCGCAAAAGGATACTTGATTGTCTGTTTTTCGCCGGGAGGGACCTCCCACGCCGAAGTGAGTGCTTCGTGAGGTATCCCTTCTGTGGGGAGTTCAGTCTCGCCATCGTAAAGATCAAACGCGCCTTTAGTTTCAGCACTGCCCACTGAGATATCAATAACCAACATACCCCCATCTTTAAATGCTGTCGTATCAATTTCAACAACGGTATAGTCTTGAAGTCCGTGCCCTGGTGCCCGAAAAACGCTGAGAACCTCTTTCTTAGGATGCTCATGGGTGAGCACAACGCTTAAATCGTCATTTGCAATCGCACCGGATTCGACAGCCGTTCCAAGGAACGTATTCCAATCCATTGATGGCGGTTCCCGGGCAGGTTCAGGCAATCCGGGGCGTTTTTCATCCAAGGCTTCTTGGAGAAATAAAAGGTAACCTTTTGGTCCGTTGTATGGCGGAGTTCGTTCATTGACGGGTAATCTGCCCAGCACATTAAGATCCGTTGAGATCACCAGAGAGTCTGCCGGGGATTTTAGTTTCCATCCTGTGATGATTGCCTCTGCCAATGGGTGCGTTTTGTCAAATGGTTTAAAGCCTTGCTGAATTCTCGCCGCAATGAAGGCTCGCTTATTCGGGGTACGTCCTAATTCGACATTTGATACCCAAGTGTTGATGAAATTTTCGTTCAAGAAATTAATAACACGATTATCGGAGAGGACACCTGCCCTCAGGCTTTTGCCGCTCGCTCAGCACGACTCGTCAACTAACGGGCCATCTATGGAGACCGCATGAATCGGTTTCTGCTGTGCTTCTGCCTGCGCCAGTACCTGCTCCGGCGGCACCCAATTAATTCGTTCCGACCTATAGAACTTATGTATCAGTGCCCGTTCCGCGGCCTCTTGGGCAATGGTTTCTGTGAATTTGATGCTTCCAAGAAGCTCTTGATTCCCAGCGCGGAGTTCAATTTTCGAGCAAAAACCGGTACTTGTATGAAAATGGGAGTCGTTTTTATCTTGCTTCCAGTTAACATCAAAGTTTATCACGCCTTCAGGGACGTACATCTCAAAGAAAGCGACTTTCTCTTTGTTCCGGTCAATCACAAGATGCCCGGTGAACTGCGACGGTGTAAACCACCCATCTTCGAGTTTGAACTCCGCATGAATCCGAAACACGATGTCGGCGTATTGATCGTTATAAGCACGCAGACACGCCCACAAACCGAACGAATCCCCTGCATTGATATGGAGAAAAAAATTAGGATTCGGATGTAGTTGCTTAAGCAGGTTTACGATACCTATCATATCTGGGACCCAGAGGTCACCCACCGCAACCGGTTTGTTCGGAAGAAAAGATTGGAAAACGGATGTCGGATGCTGTTTTTCGGGTTCAGCAACCCGCAGATTTGCCAATGCATCCCACTCCACATGGAAATTAGAGCCGGTGTTCTCAATCGGAGCGATGTAGCCTGTCACTGAGACTTCTGAAGTATCCGTAAGTTTAAGTGTAATTTTATTTTTCGTTGCTGAGTGGTTGTCGGCGTTCAGTTGTCCACTCATCACTATTAGAACGAGTAAGATTATGGTTAAGGTTTTCATTTTCTATCTCCTTACAGTTCGCACAAGTTGAAAAATCTGTTATCTTGCACGTCTGTGTATGTAGATTATAACATAAATGCTAATTCGTTGAGACGGTTTTATCCAGATTCCAGATGAAAACTGTCCCGTCTGAGTCGCCACTCGCGAGAGTTTTAGCTTTGGCGAGCGCGATGCCCGCAAGTGCTTTGTCTTCCAAGAATGTCACAGCCCCGACTTCACTGGTGTGGCCTGAGAATGTCTGGATGGGTTGCCCAGTTGTAAGATCCCACAGTCGAACCGTTTTATCTGAACTCCCACTGGTAAGACGTTTCGCATCTACTGAAAAGTCCATAGCAGTTATACCGCCTGTATGCCCTGTAAGCGTATAAAGTGGTTTGTTGATGTCTGCTACATTCCATAACTGGATTGTCCTGTCTGTGCTTCCAGTGGCGACGGTTTTTCCATCTTCATAAAGGGTTAGGGTGCTAACCGGATCTGTATGTCCACTTACAACGTGCCAATGAGATCCGACGCGTTCAATAAGACACTCACTCGGTATACCATCAAACACCTTTGCCACGGTTGCGCGCTTGTAGGAACATGCAATTGCTATGAATGTCAGATTCGTCCTTGGGGAAGTTTGAGAACTCCAGCGACCCCCATCACGCGCATGCCAAGACCGAATTGTGTCGTTTTCCCGACTTGCACTCCAAAACCTTTTACCGTCAGGAGAGAACGCAACTGTATTCACAGGTGCCTTGTGTTCTTCGCGGGTATTTCTGAGTTTCCCGGTGTCGGCATGCCACAACCGGAGTGTCTTATCCAAGCTGCCACTGACGAGGCGTTTGCCGTTCGGAGAAAAGGCGACGGCTAACACCAAATCGGTATGTTCGGTAAATACCATCTGTTTTTCATAAGTACTCGCATCGTAGATATAGATGCTGTTCGCAGCGGCTACAGCGATCCGATTTGTGGATCGAGAGTATGCAATAGCGTTTACAGGTCCCTCACCGACATCAATTCGAGCAATTGCACCCACCGGTAAATCTCCTGCCCATCCGTTTGTGAGAAATACAGCGACGGTCAAAATGGGAATAAAACTTACTAATCTCGTCATTTTCATATTTTTAGTTTCCCTCATTTTTTGCAGACGCGGGTTCTACAGAGATTTTCGCGAGAAAACCGTTGATTTTGCCTTTCTCACTGGAAGTGCCGATAGCCCCTAACTTAAAAACTCGACCGCGATCAAAACGGTATTTGATGACTTTCTTTTCATTCGTTGGAATATCCCTTGCAGAAGCGAGGGCGTTGTCCGGCATAAGTTTTGTAATATCCCCAGCAAATAGATCAAATGAACCGGACACTTCGGCTTCCCCGACCCAGACATCAATCGTAAGCACGCCGCCATCTTTAAACGGTGTCGCGTCAATCTCAACGACAGTGTAATTATGAGCGTCGGTCTCAGATGCCCGAAAAACGCTAAGGATTTCTTTCTCGGCGTGTTCATCGGTGAGTACAACGTTCAAACCGTCATCTTTGATAGCACCAGATTCGACGGCAGTTTCAAGGAGCGTATTCCAATGTGTTGAGGCATCCTCACGAAACCCGGGGAGTTTCCCATCCAACGAATCCCGGAGAAATAAGAGATACCCCTTTGCCCCGTTGTAGGGTGCTACCCGCTCATTGACAGGGAGTCTACCCATCAGTTCAAGTTTCGGCGAGATCACCAAAGAATCTGCGGGTGAATATTTCTTCCACCCTTTCATGATTGCCTGTGCTAATGGGAGCGTCTTGTCAATAGGTTTGAACCCTTGTTGTTGTCTATAGGCTATACGTTCTGGCTTCTTAGGCGTACGATCTAATTCCGTATTTAAGACCCAAGCGTTAATAAAGTTTTCGTTCATGAATTCAATGTTTTTGTCGTCGGAGAGGACACCTGCCCTCAGGCTTTTGCCGCTCCCTCAGCACGCCTCATCGACCAAAGGTCCGTCTACAGAGATCACATGAATCGGCTTCTGTTGTGCTTGTGCTATCTCCAACACCTGAGCCAGTGGCACCCAGTTAATTTGTTGGGACTTGTAGAAACGCAATATCAGTGCGCGTTCCGCGGCTGCTTGTGTAATGGATGCTGTGAATTCAACGTTTTCCAGAAGGTCTTGCGTGCCAGCACGGAGTTCCATTTTCGAGCAAAAACCCGTGCTTGTGACCATATCGCCTGTATCTCTCTTCCAGTTAACATCAAAGTTGATTACGCTTTTAGGGACGTACATCTCGAAGAAAGCAACTTTCTCTTTCTTCCGGTCGATGACAAGGTGTCCGGTAAATTGCGACGGTGTAAACCACCCGTTTTTGAGTTTAAATTCTGCATGGATGCGAAACACGATGTCGGCGTATTGATCGTTGTAAGCGCGCAGACACGCCCACAAACCGAACGAATCCCCGGCATTGATATGGAGAAAGAAATTGGGATTCGGATGCAGTTGCTTGAACAGGTTTACGATACCTATCATATCTGGTACCCAGAGGTCACCCACCGAAACAGGGTTTTTCGGAAGGAACGCTTGGAAAACCGATACGGGGTGCCGTTTTTCCGGTTCAGCAACCCGCAGATTTACCAACGCGTCCCACTGCTTATAGTAGATTATGAAAATAAGTTTACATTTTATGAGATTTATGTTATTGTTT
>VYCT01000029.1 GCA_009843785.1 Candidatus Poribacteria bacterium
GCGTAGGGGCGTGGTCTCCACGTCCGCATGAGCATTTTCACAATTTCGTAGGGGCATGGTTTCCACGTCCGATTTTGTTTCGTTTAAATGTTCCTCACCATCTGGAAGGGTTGTCAGGATGCAATTGATCCAATTCCCATTTCATCGGGTTATTTTGCATGTATTGGCGAAGCCGTTGTAAATCTGGGTCGTCTCGGATGATGTGATCGTGATAATTTCTTTGCCAAATGCGCGTCCCAGGTGTATTGTAGTGTCGGTTAATATGCTTGGTGGATTGATATTTGAAATATGCCATGATTTTGCCTAATGAAGGCGAGGGGACCTCGCCCCTACGAGTTGTCGGACTTATATCAACGGACGAGGAGACCTCGCCCCTACCAGTGTTGATATTTTCTGATGGGTGAGGGGTCCTCGTCTCCGTGATACCCCATGAAATAATTCCATGAAAATGATTGGGCATGATGACAGACTCGCCTAATTCAACGGAAGGAAAATGTTGCTGGATATGGTTCCAACATTCAACGACAATTTGGCCTATTTCATTCAATCGCATTTTCCCATCTGTTATTGCTCCAAATAGACATTTCCGGTGTCGTGCACAGATGGTTACAAAATATGCACCGGGTTGACTGTAATCATAATCGCGTAAACGCATGGCACGGCGTTGAGGAAAATTAGATTTGGATTTCATAACGAAAACCTTCTCAGTGGGCGAGGGAACCTCGCCCCTACGATATATTATGGTTGAATTGGACGAGGAGACCTCGCCCCTACGATATTCGGGTTAGATGCCCGGGAGTTGCATCTGTTGTCCCTTCACATCTGGGATTTCATAATCTTTGTCAAGAGGCTGTCTACCTTGCTCAATTGGAACGGTAAATTCCCCGGGAATGCGTTTGTGTAAATACACTCCCCAATCCATTTTTGGATCGTGCCAGACATCGCCACGGTACGTAATCTTTTCTGTTATCAGACAATATGCACGAGTGCCACAAGGTCGCCGCGGAATTTCTGCCGTGAAATGGGTCGGAAGTGCCTGAACCTGTCCATATAGTTGTGCGTCAGGAAAGGGGAGCAGCGTATTTTGATAGGTCGTTTCCGATCTACTCTCTAATTCAATTTGCTCTATAGATTTGACGGTTGCCAAATCAGAAGAACGTCCTAAAAGCAGAGGATAGCGCGGACGTTCAAATGCTTCCTTCAACCACATTTCAGGTATATAAAGGTAGAGTTCAGGATCAACAAGAAATTCGCGTCTGTTGATATTTGATTTAGCATCTAATTTCCCTGCGAATTCATAGACAGTTTCTAAGTCAACTGCTTTCCCGTTACTACGAAAGACGAATCCAATTGCGGCATCGTGCGGCGTAACCCATTCGCCCTTTGCGGCGGTAAGCATTCCATATATGGCAGAAAGCGGTGGCAAAGGGAGTGTCGGTTGGAATCCGGCAATAAACAACGGATTCCGAAACGAGGAAACCCATCCTGTAATGTGAACCCGAAGGACCTTCATGGTGCGTCTCCGATGTGAGTCTCTAACTTTTGTGAGAGTTGAGCAATCACCTTATTGGGTGAATCGTAAATAATTTCGCACGGTAGATGGTTATTAGCAGCTAAGTCCTTGAGTGATTCATCCAATTCATCCATGAACCCTTTCCGCTTGCCGATGTAAATTGCATCACGGAAGCGATCAGCGTAATCGTTAATGACTTCTTGCAGGGCATCTATAGATAACTCGCCGACTCCATTTCGCTCGACCATCAGGTTCATGAAGGGCTGATTTCCGCCGTCAAGTACTGACAAAATGATCAATTTGGGCGTGACATCCGTGAGGTGTGATGTCAACTTTGCACCACCACTGAGGATAGGTAGTGCTTCAAGGGTCTGTTGACAACGTCTAACCCGAATCGCTTTTGGCAGTATCCACAATGGATTTTCACCAATTTGTGTGCCGCCAGCATCCTGAATTTTGGCAACATAACTTGAAGCGATGTTCTTATAACCGGTTCTATTAACATCCGAAAATGTGCCGACAGCGTTTAGGTCCAATGAGAAAATACCTTGTAGGACACAGGCATAAAATTGGTGTTCATAAGGCACTGGATCGCCTTTTTGACGCGCCATGACCCCAAAATCATTGGTTGGTACCTGCGGTGCAATAGAGATAAGCGGGGAACATTTAAGAGGCGATAAACGAGTTACAGTTATATTAACCTTTTTCTTTCCTTGCATTTCGCTTTGTGCACGCATATAGCCAAACACATCGTCATCGTCGTAAGTCACTGGGTCAGCAGCAGTGAAAGCGATTTTCTTTTCACGTTCTATGGGTGAACTATGCCATTCGTCAAATTCCTGCTCAAGGGTAGTGCGCCACCAATTTCGCCATGCTTGACCGGAGACATAGGGATAAGTATCTCGCCCTTTCTGAAGTTTTTTGACAGCAACAATGTTTTCAGTTGCCTGAGAGGCTTCTGTCCCCGCATTGTTTAGAGCAGAATGTGGTGCGTCAATTAGCGTTAATCCGATTAGGTGTTTAGACATTATGAGTCCTCCTGGTTCAATTCGTTTTCAGATGTACCATCAACACCTGGTGTATTATCTTCATCAAAATCGACAAAACCTTGTTCCTTGAGCCAGTTGTGAAGTTGTTCGTAAATCCGAAAGAGTAACAGGTCGCGAGTCTCTCTCCAAGGTGTAGCAGCAAAACTATCGCTTGCGGGAAAAAGGTGTTCCATATAATCATCGATCGAAAAGAGCGGTTCCGGCGCGCCTTGCTGAATTCTGTCTCGGATGACGTAGCGTAGGATATTTCTGCACTCACCGTAACTATTAGCACGTTCCAATTGGGTGAGGCGTCTATCGCGTCCAGATTTGCGTATACATTCCGCAATTAGGTCGCCGACCTGTTTGATCTTATCCAGTTGTATTTGTTCCATAGTTTTAACCTCCTTTAGATAGAGAGATAGTAATTCCCAATCTCCGCGTGGCTTTCGGATTTTCCTGTTTAGAAAATAACCAAGAATTGATATATCCTGCAACAAGTTTTCATAGACGCGGTTTGTACGATTTTTGTAATCTTCCTCGGATTTCACTTTTGTCCAATTGACTAAGTAACCACTTCGGACAATTTCCTGCCATGCCGTATTAAATTTGCCCAGATAAACAATGCGTAAAAATTTAAATACAGGCACTGGCATGTAGAATGCCTCAAGTTCAGGGCCCTGGTTGTAATTGGTCCAGCAGTAAACTTGTATAGATATGTGCTCATCTGTCCGCATTTCTTGATATTGTGCCATCCTACGAGCCATATAGAACATCCCGTTGCGTGGATTTTTATAGTCAGGATTAAAACAGCCTGTTATATCCTTTTGAAGTTGTTGCCTTTGAATATCTTCAACACATACCCGTGTCCAACTCCTCATTGCTTTCCAAGAATTAGAGTGGAGTGTAAGATATTTTCCAGCAGTTCCCATATAAACGAGAGGTGATATTTGAATAGCGAGAGCACATGCGGCGCAATAACCAGCTCCGTCTGAAAAGACTGGAAAGTAGTTGCTATTTTTCCCACCAGTTAATGGGACGTTAGTTCTTGAAAGCCAAGTGTTTGCATTACGTCTTCCGCATCCCATACAATCCCCAGCTTGTTGTAAGTCAGAAATTTTGTCTATATAACTTTTACATTCGTTTTTGAATAATTCGACTCGATTACACTTGCTATGCGAAGCGTTTAATGTCGCACACTTGTTAGGTATCCTGCACTTTTCTGTCTTGCATTTGTTAAAACTTGGATTAGTTAAGACACCATTTGGAAAAATTCCGTATAGATTATTCCAACCCGCATCCGTTTGCATCATCGGAGCAATGTCATCAACAACCTGCTCAAGGTCTGTAGGCGTGATTTGTTCCGGTTGGACACTGCGACCTAACCACTCGCAAATGCCGCAAATCCCTGCATCAACAAAGGGGTTGCCCATCAATTTTTCGTAAATTGGCATAGTATTTACCTTCTTTCAAACACGCTAAAAATATACTATACAATATTTTCCTAATTAAGTCAAATTAAAATTTGTTTAGTCACTTACCCCCATTTTTTTTTGAGGGTAGTCTGTCGTTGATATTGTTAGGT
>VYCT01000295.1 GCA_009843785.1 Candidatus Poribacteria bacterium
ACAAAAACCTTTCACCACAAACCTTCAGAAAAAAATGGGGGCAAGTGACTTTTTTACAAAATAATGATAGAATAGTAAAAATATACACTTTTTCATTTGTAGAGAGGCGGAAAATCGTATGCCCAAAACCATGAATCCCAAGAATATCATCGCAAGAATATCATCGCAGCGTGTCGGCTTCACTTCTACGGAGACGAACTCCAGGATATAGCCGTGCTACTCGATGTTGCCCCCAGCACGCTCACACGCTGGAAAAAAACGGACATCTGGATCAACTACGAGGCGAAACTTATTGACGAATGGCATCAACAACAGCACGAAAAAGAAAAAACGCAGAACTGACACACACACTGGAGACTTTACCTTGAAAAACAGAAGGACTTTCGATGAAGCGTCTTACGACGAGTTAGACCCCGAAGAATTAGAACAATATTTTATCTATTTTCATAAATTGCCCGCGGGCAATGTCATCAAAATCGGAAGATCACAGATCGCCAATGGCAACTACCACATACGCTTCAAAGAGGCGCAGCGGTATTTCGTTGAGGATGTCGAATGTTTGGGCATCGAACTCTGTGGAGACAAAGATGAAGCCAAAGACAAGGAGACGCAACTCAAAGGCGCGTTCGGTCTGGCGCGTCCGAAGTCGGAATTGATCCACGACACCGCTGAGGTGCGCGACTACATTCAGCAACATTGCTACGCAGATATTCACTTTGTCGCAGTGATGAGCTACATCGCGGAGCTTCGGCGAAACAGAAGCCGATAGATGTCAGAGGCTTGAGGGTTTCCGATTTTTGTAGCACTCCCGCCATCGCGACGGCGGCGGCATCCGCGGCATGTGCATTATTGTTTTTTCAACGCCTTTCTATAAACATAACGTCCCTACGGGACTAAAGAGAGTTTACGAGACGACAAGGTTTCTGTCTAAAAATCGGTACGGTTAGGAAACCGCACCTACTGGAACTGGGTGGTGAAGATTCAGTGAAAAATGGAGAATTGAATGGATCTGAGGCTTAAATTATTCCACAGAAAACACCTCAATTTTACCGGTATCCCCCCATCTTGCTACCGCGCTTCGTCTCGGAATTACTAAGCCTTCATACTCAAACGCATCCGCCCCGAAATTTGCGACTATTTCAACTGCCTCACCAAACTCGGTGCGCTGGACTTGTCTATCAGAAGTTAGCCACTCAAAATCGGTCATCGCCTGTCCGCCGATTTGCCGATGTAGTGGCGAAAAGAAGGCGTAATGCTTCTTTATCCACGCTTTATGCTTTGAAAATTCTTCTATGTTCAGGTGGTACAACGGTGGTACATTGTAAAGTTGCTCCAACAGTGCCAACGTTCCAATCGCGTTCTTAAACTTGAGACTTCCCGAACCCCAATGATGCGTTGTTATCACTGAATCATGGAACACAATTTGGTAGAGCGGTAAGCGAAAACGTGGGTCGTAGTAGTGATACAGATAATTCGGTTTGAGAGGTACCTGCTTTATGTGAATCGCTGGACCTTCGGGGGGCCAGTAGCCGCCAACATAGTAAGGTGAGGTTTTAGACTTCATGTCTGGGTCACCCCACCCAATGACAGGGAGCGTCATGCCGTGTGCGAAGTGGAGCACCGATGCCGAATACGCGGCACCGCCTTCCGAACCGACAACTGTGTTATGCGTATCCCGAATCCAACAGATACGAGCAAGTCGGGCATTCATATCATCTAACTGTGTTGCAGGATGGGATGTCGAATAATCGTCGTAGAGTTCACCATATGCATCACAATCAATAAACCACGTATTGAAATCTGATGGCATCTGATCAACAATACCATTGACGCGGTTTTCAACATAAGACTGTGCGACGAGCGGGCTTAAGTGATACCCCTTCTTTTTAAATCCTCGACTCATCGTGCCGTCTGCGTTGACAATCCCTCCGGTCTCATAAAGCGAGAGATCAAACTGTGCAGTCTCCCACGTATCTTTTTCGTTGGGATGATGGATACTGTGATAGGAATCGTAGGGTCCCACGAGATAGCCGAGTGCTTTCGCCTTCGCGACAGCGGTAGGGTGCCGAAACCCGTCCTGCCACGAGTCAACACCGAGCCAGAGTCGGTCCAATCCGTTTTCAGCAAATTGTTCCAACAGCTTCACCGAGAGACCGTCACCCCACTCGTCTGGATGCCGGAGCGTGCCGGCAAACGCGGCGTAGAACAGTAGACAATTGCGGCGATACACTTCCGTGAGCGATAGCGTGGGGACATCTCGCGAGATTAACTTTTCTGTCTCTGACGTAAGCGGAATTTCTGTCCAAAGCGTTGGGTTGTAAAAATCAGGCTTTTCAAGTTGTTCACTTATTGCTCGACTGACAACCCGTCGGACATATTTAGACGAATATGCCGATTGAGCGATTTCACGAATAGCTTTTCGCGTCTCTGCATTCAACTGCGCCCACATCTGCGTTGCAACCCGGCTATCACCACTTAACTTTGTTGCCAACGTTTGCCAATCCGTTACATCATATTGACTGAGGAGTTTACCGCCCCAGAGATAGACATGCGCAGCACCGAGTAATTTCTCTGCAGCAGGCGTTTTCTCAATTTTCTCAGCAAACGAAACGAATTCAGCGTTCTGTTGCAACCAGTGTCGGTACCGTTTGGCGGGTGCGATTGGCGATGCTGCACTGAGTGAGATATGTAATCCGTATCTTCTCTGTTCCCAATTCGGTGTGAAGGCGTGCGATACCTCCATACCTAACGACGGGGCAGCTGTTTTATTGAACCGGATTTGGTTGTTAAATGGATTGGTTAAAATGTAGGTAAGCGTTCGATCAGTGAGATCTAATCCCCAAAACGGCATTGAGAGACCCGCGGTTGTGTTTATCGGTCCCCGTTCAGATAAGAAATCCTGCCATTTAATGTCATTTTTGGGTACATAACTCCCCTCAAAAAGGGGCAGAATATAGGCACGCAGAGATTCGGAATCTTCAATAGCGGGCCATGTTAAACGGCGTGTATCGCTTGTTTGCTCATCGTGAACGAATTCTACGGATAGCGATTCACCTATCAGTTCAAAGCGCACGGTGAGAAATCGATCTGTAATCCGCCAACTGACGGTACTGTCGTCTTGGGCGAATTCCGCGACATCGCCGAATCCAGATTGTGCCGCCGAAATAGGCACTGCCGTTTCGGATTCTACAGGGTATGCCTTTACGGCGAGGGATTGCGTCGCGATGTCAACTGTCCACACTGCATTGCTAAGACGGACGGTTTCAGGTGTTGCACTTACTCCAATAGAGGTCAACAGGAATAATATCGTTATAACTAAAAAGTAAAATTGCGGCTTGAACAACAGGTTTTCTCTCCATTTACTTCATTCGTAACAGCGGTAAGAAGGCGCGCTTGGCAACGCGCCCATGTCTACAAACACTTAGTTTGACAGCTCTTCCCACAACGCCCGATAAAAATTCATCACGCGCACGGGATCGGAACTACCAGCGATTTCTGCAAGCGTGTAGCCTGTATAGCCGGACGCTTTCAACGATGTAAAGAGTTCCCGCCACGGATACTCACGTCGATGGAGTTCTGTAATATGTACTAAGCCGATTTTCCCTTTGACAAGGTCAAAGTTGTTTTTAATGGTTCCGTTTTCCACTTCACCGAAGTTAGAATTCCAGCAGACGTAGACGTTCTCGTGGTCAGCGACATCAATAATTGTGCGGATATGTCGGAGTTCGGAGGTGCCACCACCGTGTACCTCTAACCGGATTTGTACGCCGAGGTCGGCAGCGAATTCGCCACACTCGCGCAACGCCAATCCAATCTGTTCCAGGGTCTTTTCGACAGGCACTTCACTCGGCAGCCCATTCGGACGTACTTTCACACCGGGTGCTCCGACATCTGCTGCGAGTTGGGAATATGTTTTTGTCCCTTCTATATTTTCGCGAACAGCTGCTTGATCTACAGAATGGTAGTCAAACGCTGACCCCAAGCCAGCAATCTCAATCGGGGAATCGTCGAATTGTTTTTTGACTGCTGTGCGTTCACTTGCCGAGAGTTCAACTTCAACGCCGTGTGCATGCGTTGTCCGCAATTCCACACCTTGAAATCCCGTCTCTACACATTTTTCAATGATGGTGGGAATATCCCAATCTTTCGCCATATTATACGTAACTAAACCAAGCTTCATACTTTAGTTTTACGGGCTTGCAAGCTTCGCCCGCCTCCTCCTTATTCAAAAAGTTGTGCGACTTGACACGAAAACCCTTCAACGACATCTTCACCCGTGAGTGTGTCGTTGCGTGTGAGCAATTTGATGTCTGTTTCCGAACGACAGACTGTCACGGTTTTTGATCCGGGTTCAACCACCCAGACGAGACGGGTTCCCGCGTCCAGATAGGCGAAAGCCTTCTCGAGAACACGTCGGAAAGCATCTGATGGTGACACTACCTCAATCGCGAAATCTGGCGGCACCGGGAATGCCTTGCTCAGGTCGTCAGGCAGTTGTGCTGAAGAAATAAAAGCGATATCCGGTTTCAAGACACGCTCGCCGACCTGGAAGCCTGTGTCCGGGGTAACCACCTCGCCAAGTTGATTTTCACGCACGTACACGCCCAAGCAGAGAAAAATCCGCGCGCTGACTATACCGTGTTCCGCAGATGCAGCTGGCATGAGTATGAGTTCGCCCTTCACGTATTCGTATCCTTCTAAATCACTCTCAAGAAATTCTTCCAACGTCATCTTCTTGGGCGGCGGAAGTATCTCTTGGGTGATGCCACGAGCGTCTTGTTGTCTCATTTTCATTCCTCCATAATTAGTTTGCCGTGTTTCAATGCCACCTATTCAAAAAGTTGTGAAACTTGACATGAAAACCCTTCAACGACATCTTCACCCGTGAGTGTATCTTCAAGCGTGAGCGTTTTGATGTCTGTTTGAGAACGATATACCGTCACGGTTTTTGCTACTGAGATTCATGC
Source organism: Candidatus Poribacteria bacterium (assembly GCA_009843785.1). Classification (GTDB taxonomy): domain Bacteria; phylum Poribacteria; class WGA-4E; order WGA-4E; family WGA-3G; genus WGA-3G. Next base: position 4,968 of record VYCT01000295.1, read on the forward strand.
TGATTTCACCATGCTCCATTGTCGTTAGTGCTATGGGTATTAATGCTCCGTTAAAATATTCATAGTTCTCCAAGTCGGATTGGCAAAATTCATCTAACGTCATATCGGTTTCTATGGGTGCAAGGGATATTGCCGCTTGCTCATATCCGTTTTTTGGAATGCCCATCAGAATTCCTCCGTTTTTGCTGCTCCCTATTTTAATTGCATCACACCGCGTTTTTTGTTATAATGTTGCTTAAACCAATACAGTAAGGAGAACACCTCCATGGCTTATGCACTTGAAGACGAATTTGGTGACATTATCGGCAAAGCCCGGCGCGGGCAAAACCTATCCGCAAGCGAAATCGCTACTGCTGCGGGTATCACAGAAGCAGAACTTGCTCGTATGGAACAGTATACCTTAAAACCGACAGAAACGCAAGTTTTTCGGCTCGCAGAAGTACTGAATTTGGACGGTACCAAGCTGCTCGATATTGCAACAGAGCAGTGGGAACCCGAACCGATCGAACAAATGAGCGATGCGAACCTTGAGGTTATCACAATTAGCGCGCCTGTGGGAGGGTGGCCCGTCAATGCTTATCTTTTAATCTGTAAAGCGACCGACGATGCTGCGATTATTGACACCGCCGCGCATCCAGAACTCATCTTGGAACAGCTCGATGCCCGTCCCGTGAATCCGACGACGATCCTCCTGACACACGCCCATAGCGACCATACTGATGGCTTATCGCAGCTTCAAACCGAAACCGGATGTGAGACTTACATCCATCAGAACGAACCGAAACCGCGGAGCACCAAAAAACTACGCGAGGTGGCACATAGCGATGCCCTTTCCGTCGGTGAACTTATGGTCAGTGTTGTCAATACACCGGGACATACGCCGGGTGGGTGTAGTTTCCTGACACAGAACGTAGCATTTGTCGGCGATGCCATTTTCGCTGGTTCTGTTGGTGGGCCTAATATCTCCTATCAGGATGAAATTGAGAGCGTTCGGGACAACCTATTATCACTCCCAGACTCGGTTCGGCTCTTCCCCGGACACGGTCCTTCCACCACCGTCGGTGAGGAAAAACAACACAACCCATTTTTCTAATTTTTGAACCATGGGGCCCCTCTGACCGTTTTCACCGCTGTCGCAAAACGGATTTTCGGTTCATAAATGGACCCACTTTGAAAAGAGAAAGATGAGGTCCATCAATGGCATGTAGGTGACATTACTAACGGAAGGTTAACTCTTGCTCTCTTATCTCCTCCAGCGTTTTCTTTCGATCGGTCTATCTCTTTTAGCGGTATCGCTCCTCGTTTTCCTGATGGTGCATCTCATCCCCGGCGATGCCGCTATCGCTATTTTGGGAGAACGTGCTACCGAAAAAGCACTCATCGAACTTCGAGAGGAAATGGGTCTTGATAAGCCGCTGTACCACCAATACGCTAAATTCTTGTGGGATGCTGTGCACCTCGACTTCGGACACTCCTTTAAAACGAAGCAACCCGTGATTGCGGAAATCAAACGCTATTTCCCGGCGACGGCTGAATTGACCCTCGCCGCGATGGTGTTTTCGATTTTGTTCGGTATCGCTGCGGGTGTCATTGCCGCTATCTTTCGGGGAACGTTTTTGGATTATTTCTCCATGTCGGTATCTCTCGCCGGCATCTCTATGCCGATCTTCTGGCTGGGGTTGATGTTAATTCTGCTTTTCGCCTATTTCCTTCCCATACTCCCAAGCAGTGGTCGGTTGGATGTCATCTTAGATTTAGATGTTCAGACACGCACCGGTTTTTACCTGATTGACACACTTCTTACAGGTAACTTCATCGCCTTCCGAAGTGCTATTGCACATCTCATTCTCCCCGCAATTACGTTAGGCACTATCCCGTTAGCGATTATTGCCCGGATGACCCGTTCCAGTCTACTTGAAGTGCTAAATCAACCGTATATCACAACGGCTTATGCGAAAGGCTTACCGCGTTGGAAGGTTATCAGCAAACACGCAATGAAAAATAGTATGGTGCCTGTCTTGACGGTTATCGGCTTAGAATTCGGTTATCTACTGGGTGGCGCGATTTTAACCGAACACATTTTTTCTTGGCCCGGACTCGGTTCATGGCTGCGTGCCGCGGTTGAGGCGCGCGATGTCCGTGCCGTGCAAGGTGGCGTGCTTTTCGTTGCGTCTGTCTTTATGCTCGTCAATCTTATCGTGGATATGTTGTATGCCTACTTCGACCCACGTATCCGAGTAGGAGATGAAGCGAAATGAGTGCGCCAACAACCGCCAGCAGCCAACAACATATCTTTCGGAAACTCCTAAAACATCGTTCCGCCACCATTGGCGCATCTATTATCCTATTTTTCATTGTCGTTGCCATCTTTGCGCCACTGATTGCGACCCACGATCCAAGACAAGCCAACATCGTTGAACGCCTCCAGGGTGGATCCGCTTCGCACTATCTTGGGACCGATAAGGTGGGACGCGATATTTTCAGCAGGATCGTCTATGGGACCCGTATTTCTCTGAAGGTTGGACTTATCGCGATGACCTTTTCAGTCGGGTTTGGCACACTATTTGGCGCAATCGCTGGTTACTACGGTGGACGAATTGACAACTTGATTATGCGCGTAATGGACATGATGCTTGCGATGCCGAGTATCCTTCTCGCGATGGTTATCGTGACGATTTTGGGGCAGAGTCTGACAAATGCGATTATCGCTGTATCCATCGTCTATATCCCCCAATATGCCCGAATCCTGCGCGCCTCAGTCCTGAAAGTCCGCGAATTAGATTACGTTGTCGCCGCGAAGGTAATTGGTGCGAGCAACAGTCGTATCCTTGTTACGACTGTGCTGCCGAATTGTCTCGCGCCGCTGATTGTCCAAGCGACCTTAGGTATCGGTGCGGCCATTTTAGATGCGGCAGGGCTCAGTTTCTTAGGACTCGGGGCGGAAATCGGTGAACCCGAATGGGGCGCGATGCTTAACGAAAACCGAGACCTCATCCGTCGCGCGCCTTTAGCTGTCACCGCCCCCGGTGTCGCGATCTTCCTTATCGTCTTAGGCTTCAACCTCCTCGGCGACGCGCTCCGAGATGCGCTTGATCCACAGATAGATTGAAGACAGACACTGAAAATGAAAACGCGTAAGAATCGGGGTTCCAAACCTCTCCACAAGAATAATTGGTGCCAATTAAATGACTCTGGACATAACCCATATTTTTTTGACACATCCTATTTTTCGTGGTATAATTGAATGCAAATTTAACCTACTGAGGTTTCGTTCTTTATGAAATCTGTTTTAAAGGCTCATTTTTTGAAAATGAGTCTCAATATCACAACCCCAGACCTGCCACAAGGCACGTCTAAATTACTGCCTCTCTTTCTTAATGAAAAACCACGATTGACCTCCGACATATTTCTCGTTTTTATCGGTATGATGCTGTGCTTCTTCACTGTCACCGCTGAAGCTGCGACGCGAGAATATTGGATTGCTGCCGAGAAAGTCGAATGGAACTACGCACCGAGCGGACAAAATCTCATTAGACCCACTATGGGATTGGACGTTTGGGGCAAAACCCTTGTGTATGAGAAATATCGCTATATTCAATATACCGATGATACTTATACAACACAAGTCGAACAACCTGTGTGGATGGGTATCCTGGGGCCGCAACTGCACGCTGTTGAAGGCGACAGTATAAAGGTGCATTTCCTCAATCGCGCTGACAAACCCCTTAGCATCCACGTTCACGGGTTACAATACGATGAAGATAACGAAGGCGCGGACATGAAAGGATCCGGTGCGTTCGTGAAACCCGGAAGTATGTTCACCTACCATTGGGAAGTAGACAGCGATGCTGCCCCTGGCCCTAACGATCCGTCGTCTATTGTCTGGCTTTACCACTCCCACGTCAATGCTGTCACAGAGGTTTATGACGGCTTAATCGGAACTGTCGTCGTCACGAAAAAAGGGATGGAGCGTGCATCAGACGATCCGCGCCCTAAAGATATTGACAAAGCGTTCACAACCCTGTTTCTAATCTTCAACGAAAATGACCGAAAAATCGTTGAAAGCGGACAAAATGAGGCTTATGCGTCGCCTGAAGAAGCGGAAGAGGGAAACCTCAAGCACGCGATTAACGGATTTATCTTCGGAAATCTGCGAGGTCTGGAAGTCGAACAACACGATCGCGTACGGTGGTATCTTATCGGGTTAGGTACTGAAGTCGATATGCACACCGCGCACTGGCACGGTCAGACTGTGCTAAACGCGGGGAAACGGACTGATGTTGTCGAACTCCTCCCCGGTAGTATGGTTACTGTAGATATGATAGCGAAAACCTCCGGCAATTGGCTCTATCACTGCCACGTTGCCGACCATATCACGGCAGGCATGAATACACGCTGGCGAGTCGTGCCAAAGGATTAATAAATTGCCCTACTGTGTATCTGTCGAATAACCCCGAACTTTTTATTGCCGTATCTGACAAAATTTATATCGGTTTTGATCCAGTGTACACACATTCAGCTTATCAATTTATCTTAGCAAAGGAGATATAATGTTTAGGAATCAAACGGGTTTGTTTAACTACGTTTTGCCAATTTTGCTCTTATTCACCGCCATCGGGACAGTTCACGCTGAAACCCTAACCCTCTATTCCGGACGCAGCAAGAGCCTTGTAGAACCGATTATCAAGCAATTTGAAAAAGAGACCGGCATCCAAGTGAAGGTGAGTTACGCCAATACGACTCAGTTAGCCGCCACGCTCTTAACAGAAGGCGACAAAAGCCCCGCTGCACTCTTTTGGGCACAAGATGCTGGCGCGCTCGGTGCCGTTAGTAAAAAAGCGATGTTTGAAAAACTGCCGGAATCTATACTCGCTAAAGTGCCTTCGGATTTCCGTGATGCCGATGGTTTCTGGGTAGCGACAAGCGGTAGAGCGCGGGTTCTCGCCTACTCACCTGAACGCGTTCAAATGGAAGAACTCCCCCAAAGCGTTTTCGATTTAACACAACCGATGTGGAAAGGTAGAGTCGGCTGGGCACCAACGAATGCGTCCTTCCAAGCCTTTGTGACTTCTCTCCGTGTGCAAGTCGGTGAAGAAAAAACCGAGGCATGGCTACACGGCATGAAAGCAAACGGCGTGAAAAAATACGCTAAAAACACACCCATCATAGAGGCACTCGCTGCAGGCGAAATCGATCTCGGTTTACCGAACCACTATTACCTCCTCCGTTTCAAAAAAGGGAACTCGAGTTTCCCAGTAGCACAAACCTTCTTCAAGACAGATGATCCGGGCAACCTCGTTAACGTTGCTGGTATCGGCCTGCTGAAGAGTAGCGAAAACAAAGCTGCGGCTTTGAGGTTAGTAGAATTTCTGTTATCGACTAAAGCACAGCAGTACTTTACCAGCGACGTATTTGAATACCCTGTTATCGAGGGTGTCATCCCAAACGCGAATCTGTTGCCGTTATCCGAGTTACTTCAAATCGCGCCAACATTCAACCTCAATGATATGGACGACCTCGACGGTACAGTCGATTTGTTGCGACGCGTCGAAATTCTATAGAAGTGGTGAACCTCGCTTGGAAGATTGAAGCTACGGAATTTGGATGCAAAATTTAAAAGCAGTTCGTTCACAGCGTTATTTCTCTATTTCTGCTGGCGTGGCAGGCATTCCGATTGTGCTTGTCGGCATTGGTGGCCTCATCCCGCTGGTTTACTTACTTACCAAAGCGTTTTCAGCGGAAGCGACTGCGCTTGTGGAGATTGTCTTCCGCTGGCGAAACGCAAGGCTTTTTCTTAATACGCTGCTGCTCACCGCGGGGGTCCTATCTCTTGATCTACTCATAGCAACTCCTGCGGCGTGGTTAACAAGTCGGGTAAACTTAAAGGGTAAAGGTTACTTTACGGTGCTGTGTGCGTTACCGCTCGCCATTCCGGGTTATGTGATGGCATACGCATTGTTGGCACTCGGCGGAAATACCGGAATTTTTGCCCAGTTATTTGGCACGAGTATCCCGCGCCTCAGTGGCTACTGGGGCGCGCTCCTCGCGCTCAGTGCCTACACGAGTCCTTATCTCTTTCTGAATCTACGCACCGCCTTGTTAGGTCTCGATCCGAGCCTCGAAGAATCCGCTCGGAGTCTCGGCTATCGGTATTATGAAACTTTCTTCCGTGTCATCCTCCCACAACTCCGTCCTGCTTTCTATGCAAGCGGACTTCTCATTAGTTTACACGTGCTTGGCGACTTTGGCGTTGTGTCATTGATGCGCTATGAAACTTTTAGTTACGCACTTTACATAGAATACACGCTCTCCTTTGAACATATCTATGCGGCGTGGCTCGCCTTGATGCTTCTCGCCTTTACTGGGTGCCTACTCTACGTTGAAGCGAAGCTGCTAAACAAGGTAGCCCTCCATCGCGCTGGGCGCGGTACTTCCCGTCAATCGTCGCAGGTTCAACTCGGTGCCTGGCACAATCCGGCTTATATTTATCTCAGTTTGCTGGCATTTCTAACAGTGTTCATTCCAGTTGGGGCCATCCTGCTTTGGATGTTCAGAGGGTTTAATACAGCCGCTCTGGAAAACCTTTTAGGAGCCCTCGTCGGTTCGCTGTCGATTGCAATACCTGCCGGAATTCTGTGTGCACTCCTTGCGGTACCGTTCGCCTATATCGATGTTCGCCATCCATCACAGGCTTCAAAGGCGTTGGCGCGCGTTGCCTACATTGTTTATGCGATACCACCGCTTGCATTCGCGTTATCACTCATCTTCTTCGTCTTAAACACAGTATCTTTTATTTATAAGACACTTCCCGTGCTAATCTACGCGTGTACCCTACACTTTCTGGCAGAGGCGATCGGACCGGTGCGAAGCTCGCTCTACCAAGCCTCACCGAACTTAGAGGAGGCAGCCCGCTCGCTTGGATATCCACGTATACAAGCATTTTTCAAAACCCTTTTCCCTATTCTCATGCGTGGCATGCTTACTGCGACGGCTCTGGTTTTTCTTGCGACCATGAAAGAGCTCCCGCTGACTTTCCTCTTATCGCCCGCCGGATACGAAACACTCGCCCTCAATGTCTGGAGTTACACAACTGAAGCCATGTTCGCTGAAGCCGCACCTTATGCGCTTGCAATCGTGATTTTTTCCGGGGTATTTGTGGGTGTCTTGATTCGTCAGGAAGAACATACATAAAAAAGGATAGAATCCTCAAGTAACCCACCCGGACAACTGTATTAATCTACCTTACCGTATTCCTATAACACAATTTTTCAACAATTTATATACAAGTTTGTCTAATTGTGGTAGACTACTGTACAAATCTCTCATTGGCAAATAGGAATGAACACATTATTTGAATTTTTAACGATACCGCCGCTTATAACACTTGGTACTGATGCGCTTAGGTTGTTACTTTCGTTCGCACTGAGCATTTTTATCGTCAACATCTATCAATGGACACACGCTAAAGTCCCACAAAAATCATTTACCGACACACTCATCATCCTATGTATGCTGATTTCTGTCGTGATGGTGATTATCGGAGACAGCATCGCCCGAGCGTTTAGTTTAGTCGGTGCCTTGTCCATTATTCGGTTCCGTACTGCTATCCAAGACCCACGGGATATCGGTTTTGTTTTCTATGCGTTAGCTGTTGGTATGGCGGTCGGTGCTGGCAATCCATCTGTCGCGATTCTGGCGACATTCCTCATCGGTATCATCATCCTCTGCATATACTATTGGCATCAACGCTTTGGTAACGATAACGAATTTAGTTTAGAATTCTGTCTGCCGCCCGATCGCAACTTTGAAAATGTCTATCGTTCTGTTTTTGACAAACACTTGATTTACGAACGTCTGCTGGAAAAACGGATAAAAAAATCACAGATGGTTGAACTCAACTTCCGAGTCAAATTGGCAAATCCACAAGAGTGGCTTACCTTTTTTAACGAACTCTCGCGGATTGAAAATGTTACAGAAGTGAAAATGGATAAAGAATGAAATGCGGCAAGCTGGAAAAACCCGAACTTCCTTACATTAAACAGGTCTAAGACTCAAAAGGAGGCCCCAATGAAACAACTGAAAATCATAATAGCCCTTATGCTAATAACTGCCAGTTGGACGCTGCAGGCGAACGCCCAAGATACCGAACCCTCGGCAAAACTTACGGACGAACAGAAACGGTTTGACCTCAATGGCGATGGCAAACTGAGTGATGAAGAGGATGAACTCAGACTCCGTATTACAGGTTTAGAAGCGTTCACAGGAGACAAACTCAGCCGCGAAGAAATTGAGAAGATGCAAAGCAGCATCCCTCCCGATAGAGGTTTTGGCAGGGGCCCCGGCGGAATGCCGCCTTTTGGGGGTGGACGCGGTGGACCGCGCCCCCCGGAGAAACTGGTTGCACAATTTGATGAAGATAAGGATGGGAAATTAACCGGTGCCGAACGCGAAGCCGCACTCAGCACACGCGGCGGTGGAAATGTTTCTCTTATCTCCAAAGAATCCCTTCATAACAGTGTTCAAACCGATGTCCAGACAAGCCTCGCCGCTATACCAGAGGGTTCACCTTCATTCTACGACGCACAAACACTCCGCACCCTTTACCTCCGATTCCACCATGAAGATTGGTCCGAACAGATGGACGCATTTTATCGCACGGATATTGAGGTGCCGGCGGAGCTTATTGTTGATGGGAAAGTTTATCCAGAGGTGGGTGTCCACTTTCGCGGCACATCTTCCTACTTCACAGTTAGGTCAGATAAAAAATCTTTCAATATCGCCATAGACTACGGTAAAGATGGGCAACGCCTCTACGGATACAAGACGCTTAACCTACTTAATGGTCACGTTGATGCCTCTTTTTTGCGCGAGGTGCTTTACAATCGGATTGCGCGCGACTACATCCCAGCGATGAAAACGAATCTTGTAAAACTTGTTATCAACGGTGAAAATTGGGGTGTTTATATTAATCTACAGCAATATAACAAAGATTTTCTGGCGGAGCAGTTCGGTACAAAAGGCGGCGTACGTTGGAAAGTAGGTCCTGGTAGAGGGGGTGCGTTGACCTATGCGGGAGACGATCCAACAGCGTATCAAGAAACGTATCAACTCAAAACTAATAGTGTTGAATCCCCTTGGCAAGGTCTCATTGCCCTTTGCAAAATGCTTGACGAAACGACCTCTGATGCCGAACTCGTGGAAAACTTACCATCTCTACTTAACATTGACCAGGTGCTGTGGCAGCTTGCAGTCTCAAACGTGTTTATGGACGACGACGGGTACATCCACAAAGGCGGTGATTATACTATCTATCAAGATGTCAACGGTAGATTCCGTCTTGTACCGCACGATAACAACGAAAGCTTCAGATTTGGTAGAGAGGGACGTGGGGGTCCTGGTGGCCGCGGTCCCGGCGGTTGGTCGTGGGGGAATTTAGAAAATGGAATGGCATCGCCTGTGGTGCATGAAGGCAATGCAGCGCGCCCACTTATTCATCGTTTGCTTTCAAACCCGGAGTGGCGTGCCCGCTACCTGGCACATGTCCGCACTGTCACTGATGAATGGCTGGATTGGGAAGTGTTGGAACCGATTATCAAGGAATACCAAACACTTATTGATGCGGAAGTCCAACAAGACGATAAGAAACTCTATAGTTATCAAGATTTTGCCACCAAAGTACCGGAAGACCTTAAGCGTTTCGTGACACAAAGACGTGAGTACCTGCGCAACCATCCAGAGCTCAACAAACCGACACCCAAAATTACGACCGTTAACATCAGACCTGCAGTAGCCAATGAACCTATCGTGGCTTCTGTCTTAACTCAACCTGCGAAAACAGTAGCCAATGAACCTATCGTGGTTTCTGTCTTAACTCAACCTGCGAAAATTGGTAACAATTCAATTGGTGCACCTGATTCGGTCTCGTTGTATTATAGTCCTGACCGGCACACCGTTTTTAAGCAGGTCACGATGACAAAGGAAGAGGAGAGTTTCGTTGGACGCATCCCAGCTTTTCCAGCAGGTACCACAGTCTATTATTATATTGAGGCAAATGCGGTGAAGACACACGGCACGACAGCCTTTTCACCAGCACGTGCGGAGCAGGGTGCCGCACACTATCAAGTCGGTGTTCCGGTTGTGAAAGAGAGTCCTATTGTCATTAATGAACTGATGGCAGTCAATACGAAGAGTCTTGCTGACCCTCAAGGCCAATACGAAGATTGGCTTGAACTCCACAATCTCAGCGACACTGCGGTGGACCTCACTGGCATGTACTTGACAGATAAAATTGACAATCTGAAGAAATGGGCATTCCCAGCGGACACCACGATTCCGGCACACGGGTATCTCCTTGTGTGGTTAGATGAAGATGGTAAAGCTGAGGCAGGGCTCCATGCCAACTTTAAGTTGTCTCGCAACGGTGAAATTGTAATGCTCGTCGATACCGATACACGCGGCAATCAGGTGCTTGATACAGTTGCATTTGAAAAACAGGAGAAGGATGTTGCGCTCGGCAGATGGCCGAACGGTCATGGCAAACTCAAACAGGTCCAAACCACACCGGGTAAGGAAAACGTGCTTAAATAAAACAAAACGAACCTTTTGTTTTCTGAGATGTCTAATTCAACAAGAAGACCATTAGTTTTCGCCTATATGTTGGGAACCGACTCGCTTCAAGCGTCATTTCTGTCCGACAGTCACGGTTCCCTGAGCATTGAAGAAGCACATTCTTTATCCTTGCAGTTTGGAGAAAAGCATGTCCGTTGCAACCCTTAGAGCAACTATGGAAACCTATTCAGAGATGGGCAAAACCGAAGAATTCGATATTGCACAAGAACGAGAGATAGTTTTACGCTGTCAAAATGGCGATGCCGATGCCATGGGAACCCTCATCATTCAATACCAACATTGGGTCTACAACATCGCTTACGGCATGCTCGGTCATCACCAAGACGCCGAAGATGTCGCACAAGATGCGTTTGTCTCTGCATGGGAAAATATCGGAAAATTTCAGTTTCGTTCCCGATTCTCGACATGGCTCTACCGCATTGTCAAGAACAAATGCCTTAACCATATCGACCAGTACCAACGTCGAAAAACGGACCCAACAGAGATCGACGACTCACAACCGTGGGTCCCGCTTGACACCGTAACCCCTGAAGAAGAAGCGTTGCGTACTGAAGAGAGAGAAATCGTCCACGCCGCGCTCGCGAAACTCAAACCCAGCTATAGAGAAATTCTGGTGCTAAGAGAGCTGCAAGATATGGCTTATGAAGAAATAGCAGAAATCCTGGGATGTACCCTGGGGCGGGTGAAATCCCGTTTACATGAAGCACGGAAAGCGTTAAAAAAAGAACTGGAGCGAGTGGAGTGGTAAACGTCTCTTACCGCTATCCTCGATTAAAGGCATGAACCACAAACGCATTCAAAGCGAACTATCAGCCTATTTAGATAACGCATTAACGCCAAGCAGACACAAACAGGTTGAAACCCATCTCCGTTCCTGCAGTGAGTGTGCTGATATGCTATCGGCGTTCCAGCAGAACCGTCAGAGGGTTGCTGATCTCTCGCATCCGGTGCCATCAACGCTTAAAGACGCGGTAATGGCAGAGATCCACACGCAGTTTCAAGATGAATTATCAGTCTATTTAGACAACGCGTTAGCCCCTGCGATGCACCAGCGGATTGAAGCACATCTTCACACCTGCAATGAGTGTTCCGGCATGCTGTCAGCGTTCCGCGAAAATCGCGAGCGCATCAAAGGGCTTGAGCATCCCGCGCCGGCATCTATTCAAGATGCTGTAATGGCAACAATACGCCAACAAGCAGCAGAGGCAGGTGCCCAAGAATCCGCGCGTACACCACGGCTCCCAGATATAGGGCAATGGCTTTCCGATTTTGGACGCTGGTTTTCTCGTCCATTAACAGCAGGCGCGACGGGGTTCTTTATGTTCGCGCTTATATTGGGCTTTCTTTATCTTTATCCATCAACACCGGAATATGACGAAACACTTGACTTCTACTTCGGACTTCACACCGAGCAACTTGCAGACAACCCATTGAAGTCAAACGTTGGTGGGGCACTTAGTCAGACTTCAACAGAAGAGTCTCAATTTACAGAAACCGTTGACGATCCCGAACTGTTTCTCGACCTCTATCTCGAAAATGTAGGGGATTGAATTTTCCGAATAGGTAACCGACAGGTGAATCCATGCCAATACACACCTATCTAATTCTTCATAAGAACGGACGATCCAAACACAATCTCTTGTGGTCTGCGGCTTTAGCCTTCTTACTCTGGGCACCACACCCGCTTTTTGCTGACATCAGTACGTTGGAACGCATTGTAGAAGCGGAGCATAAAGTCGCTTACATCGGAGCCCGCGTGAGAACATCGAGTTCGTCAAGAGGCACGCGTACTTTTGAAGAATATGTCATTCACACATCTGAAGATGTCTCGTACAGAAAAATCGTATCTGTAGTCGGTGAACGTAGATCGTTCAACGGTCAGCCAAACAGAGATGAACGCCAGAACGATAATCGGCGAAGAGAAAATAACGAGAATCGCAGAGACCGCCGGGAAAGGAATCGCGACCGGAATGAATGGCGACAAATTAGAAGTCTATTTTCTAAAAAGGAGATCGAACTGATTGCGCAAAACTACAACTTGGAAGAATCAATATCCGCAGAAAAAATAATGAATTATGAAACGGGCATTTTAACGATCACTCCTAAATTCGCGGGTAGACCGACAAAGCGCATCTTTTTTGCCCGCGAAAATGGGGTTATCTTGCGAGTAGAGGATCTGGATGCCGAAGGCGTGCTTCGGGAAATGTTTGTCTATACCCGAATTAGTTTTAATCCTGAAGCTGTTGAGAACAAATGGAAAGCCATTGAAAAAGAGACGAAACCCCAACAGCGGCGCAGTCGCTCAGCCACGCTCGCCGAAGCCGAAAAAATACTTAAGACGAAACTCATCCAACCTAAATATTTGCCTCCCGGGTTCCACTTGCAGGATATTCGCAGCATGAAAAGTAGGGAGAGAGATTTAATTTTTCTTGAATATACAGATGGATTGGTAAATTTCACGCTGTTTGAAGAAGTGGACAGACCACGCCGCCAGGGTGACAGAGAACGCGAAGGAACTCAGATCGAGATTGGCGGTACACCTGTGTATCAACGCAAGTTCGGATCAACAGACGCCTTCAGATGGTCGGGTGCGAAAATTCGCTTCTCTTTGGTCGGCGCAGTACCGACCACCGAAATGCAGAAGGTCGTGGCATCCATTATTCAGAAAACAGATAAAAAGTAAGGAGCAGCTATGCAATTATTCAATGCAGCTACAGTTGGTATCATTATTACAGGTTTACTCTTCGGTGTCGGTAATGTAGGTGCCGATAGTGAAAAAGCAGAACTCGAAAAATCACCCCGCCACGGTGAATGGGTCAAAGTTACAGCTTCCAATGACCGTGTTATCAACGCGTTTGTTGTTTATCCAGAGGTCAAAGAACCTGCCACATCTATCATTGTCATTCATGAAATTTTTGGACTCACCGATTGGATCCGGCTTGTGGCAGATAGACTTGCCGCTGACGGATTCGTTGCGATTTGCCCAGACCTACTTTCCGGTATGGGCCCTGACGGTGGTGGCACAGAGAGCTTCGGCTCCGGTGATGATGTCCGAAGGGCTATTCGAGAACTCCCCGCCTCTCAAGTCGCATCAGATTTGGACGCTGTCCAGAAATACGTCCGAGATCTCCCCTCAACGAACGATAAAGTCGCTGTCTCCGGGTTCTGCTGGGGTGGTGGTCAAACGTTCAGCTACGCAGTCCATTCCGATACAATCGCCGCTGGTTTCGTGTTCTACGGGCGTGCTGTATCCGCAGAAGATGTCCCCAAGATATCAGCCCCAGTATACGGCTTTTATGGTGAAAGCGACAACCGCATCAATGCGACAATTGATGCCACCAAAGCCGCAGCCGATGCCGCAAACGTTACCTACGAACCTGTCATCTATGAAGGGGTCGGTCACGCTTTCTTGCGGCGCGGGATGGGAGAAGACGCTAACGACGCACAAAAAGCCGCCACCAAAGCCGCATGGGAACGGTGGGTATCCCTCCTGCGAGGACTCTAAAAGAATACACATGGCTAACCGACTCAAGGACAAAATCGCGATTATTACAGGTGCAGCACGAGGTATCGGTGCGAAAAGCGCGGAACTTTTTGCGGGTGAAGGTGCAGCTGTCGCTATCTGGGATATCAACGCCGAGCGTGGTGAAGCGACCACGCAACAGATTCAAGCCTCCGGTGGAACTGCTCTTTTCTGTGAATGCGATGTAACCGACACTGCACAGATTGAGAGTGCTGCTGCCCAAGTTACATCCGAACTTGGTGCGCCCAATGTACTGTTCAACAATGCCGGTATCGCTGTCGTAGGTGAATTAGAAGATATTTCTGAAGAAGAATGGGATCGGCAATACGCCGTCAATGTGAAGAGCATCTACCTCGTCTCTCGTGCGATAATTCCGCTGATGCGCGAAGTCGGTGGCGGTTCGATCATCAACATGGCGAGTGAATCCGCTTACGTCGGGTTTCCAATGCACCCCGCCTATACCTCCTCCAAAGCCGCCGTGGTACACCTCTCACGGAGCATGGCGGTTCGGTATGCTGAAGACAATATTCGTGTCAACAGCCTCTGTCCCGGCACGATTAACACCGAACTCTATCAAGAATTCCTATCCAAGCAGCCAGATCCAGAGGCAATCAACAAAGAAATCAAAGAGATGCATCCGTTAGGCATCGGCGAACCGGAAGACATCGCTTGGGCAGCGGTTTATTTAGCCTCCGACGAATCAAGATACATGACCGGTGCCCCGATGCTTGTTGAGGGTGGCATCCTCTCGCTCTAAATAGCATCAAGAATATTCCTTCCCACACTTTCCCTTAGGCATAGACGCGATTTATGCCCTTTATTACTACATTTCCCCCAATTTTTCGCAGAATTAGGCAACCGTTCCGTCCCTCACTCGCGTCATTATATGTGACTGACAAAACGGTTCATCTAATGTTGAAAAATAAAACGCACACAACGTCGAAGTTATTGCACAAATTCGTGCAGTCGTTACTATTATCTGCCCTATTTAGTGCAGTGTTTTCCTAAAACCCGCTCAATCTCACATTCAATTAACAACTAAAGCGATATTTCCGACTTTACAGCATCATTTTCGGATTGGCACATAAATTGCACACTTTAAATCTAATTCTCAACCGATGGTTTTGACGAAAGGAGTCGTTCTCGTGCGAAAACGATTGTGTCTCATAATACTCATTGTATTTCTGCTGTCAACCTGGACAGTATCCGTTGCCCAGGCAGCAGAACTCGAAATCGAAAAGACCTTAACCGAAACAGACGGCTTGATATCCAATACGGTGCTCACCGTTTTTGAGGATAGTCATGGCGCGATGTGGTTCGGAACGACCGATGGACTTACCCACTATGATGGAGAGAATTTCCGAACCTTCACAACAGAAGATGGACTTTCACAGAACACGATAGGTCTTATCTTTGAAGACCAGCACGGAATGCTCTGGTTCGCTGACGGTGTACTTTCACATTTTCTGGAAAGAGGGAAGCCTATGGATATGTCTTGGATGGAAACGCCATTAAGCGAACTCGATCTCGATATTCAGCCGTATAACGAGACAACTGAAGAAACGAGGAGAGTTGTTCCGCTAAAAGGTGTGAGTCGCTACGATGGACAAACGTTCAAAATTTTCACGACAGCAGACGGTCTCCCTCGCGATACCATCAAAGATATATTTGAGGACAAGGCAGGCACGCTTTGGTTCGCGACATCGTCCGGTGTAAGTCAATACGACGGTGAGAAGTTCAACACTATCACCGTGAACGGACCTATGGGGATGAACGTATTACCTGACTGGTGGAATCAAATCACAGCAATTGCCCAAGATACAGTTGGCAATTTTTGGTTTGGCAGCACAGCTGGCATTACCTACTACAATGTCCAAAAGTCCGATTTCCGTTATTTTGCTGTTGACGCGGACTTTGTCCCTTTCCAAGAGATGAGGCAATCACCCAATGCAAACATAACGGATCTGCAGTTCGATACGAACGAGAACCTCTGGATGAGCCGAGATGGTATCGACGAGGAAGACAGCGGTATGCGTCGATATGATGGCAAAAAACTGACGATCTTTCCACAAAGTGAAGCACTCCCGATGAATAGCGTTGACACCATTATGCAGGATAGCAGCGGTAACCTCTGGTTTACCGGTGTTAAGAACCTACCTCCGACGTTAAACGAAACCGAGGAAAGTGTCAGCATGGTTTACAATGTCGTCAATCCTGGTGTAAGTGTCTATAATGGTGAGCGGTTCCAAAATTTCAACAAAGACGACGGTTTGCCGAGTAACCGAGTTTGGTCGGTATTTGAAGACAGCAGTGGCAAATTCTGGTTCGCTACGGATGCTGGTGCCGCAGTTGGGGTTTATCTCCCATCTCAAAATTCAGACAATTAAAATCCGTTCAGTATCTTCTGGCAGGAGGCAAAACAGATGAAAAAGATTTTTCAATACATGACTTGTTTTTGGATGGTAATTCTTTTTGGACTTCCTTTCTTGTTCACCGGTTGTGTTAAAAAAGAGATTACCCGCATAGCAGACTGGCAAACCCATTTCACGGATATCCACTTTGCGGATGCCAAACACGGATGGATTGTCGGACATCACGGATGGATTCTGCATACTGCCGACGGCGGCGTGAATTGGGAAAAACAGACGGTAAATACGAATGAGGATTTCAAAGCGGTCTACTTCACAAATCTCCGTAACGGCTGGGCAGTCGGAGATAAAGGATTAATCGCCACGACTGATGACGGCGGACGACACTGGACCCTGCAAAAGAATCAAGTTCCCACGCTGTTTATGGATGTCTTTTTCCTCAACTCAAAAACAGGTTGGATTGCTGGACAGGATGGGCTGCTCTATACAAAAAATGGTGGAAAAACATGGCAGCATCAGGAAGCGAGCGCATTCGGACTCGGCGGCATCCACTTCGTAGACAAGCAGCGCGGGTGGATCGTCGGAGATTACGACCGGATCCTCGTCACTTCAGACGACAATCAGACCTGGCGTAGACAGAATGAACTTGTGAGAATGGAACACGATACATCGGAGGTTTGTAACCTCCACACAGTATTTTTCGCGACCCCTTATGAAGGATGGAGTGGTGGCACAGACGGCACCATTTTCCATACGACTAACGGTGGGGCAGAATGGCAGACCCAATACAGTCGGCTTCCGATGATTTACGGACATATCCGCCCAACCGTCTATGACTTCGATTTCATTAATGATGACTATGGTGTGGCGGTCGCGCAGGGTGGATTTATCATCCGAACCGAAGACGGCGGTGCTAACTGGAAATTAACAGAAAATCAGACCAAAAACGATTTGATGGGTGTTCATTTTGCGACGCCTAAAGAAGCCTGGGCAGTCGGTTGGAACGGCACGCTCCTACACTCGACCGATGGCGGGGTAACATGGAATAAGAGAAGCGGCACCACAGCCGATGACCTACAGAGTGTCGCGTTTGCGGATGCAGATCGTGCAGTTGCTGTCGGAGAGAAGGGTACAATCACGACAAGTGACGACAGTGGTAAAACCTGGACCAACATCGAGATGGACACTTGGCACCGCATCCGGAATCTGTCTTTCGTCACGGACAAAGAAGGCTGGGCGGTTGGCGACGGCGGACTGATCCTCCACACAACCGATGCCGGTCAGACGTGGGAACAGCAAACCAGCGGATGGTGGTATACGCTCAATGCCCTCCATTTTATCAATCCGAAAAAGGGGTGGATCGTTGGAGACTTGGGAACAGTACTTCATACAACAGACGGCGGCAAAACGTGGGTCCAACAAGCACCGCGCTATTTTCACGAAATGATTAAAGGCATCTTTTTCCTCAATGAGACAGAGGGGTGGGTTGTCGGTTGGCCCGGTATTGTTTTTCATACTAAAGATGGTGGATTAACGTGGAAACGACAGAATAGCAACAGTTACAACGAACTCTACGCCGCTTACTTTATTGACCGACATATCGGCTGGGTCGTTGGGCAATTCGGTGAAATTTTACATACTCTTGATGGTGGAAAAACGTGGAAATTCCAACGGAGTGAGACGCAGGCGAATCTCAACAAAGTCTACTTTGCCGACGCGAACCACGGGTTAATTGTCGGAGATGAAGGTGTCATTTTGACGACTATCAATGGGGGCGTGACGTGGGAATTGCAGAAAAGTGGCACGTCCAACGATCTCTATAGTTTCTCGCTTTCTCCGGATGGTATTCTCGTTGTGGGTGAAGGTGGTATCGCGATGCGCTACTCTGTGGATACGGAGCAGTTTATTGTCGAGTTGCCACCTCCTGCACAAGAAATGGAAACCGATGAGAAACCGATTGAAGCGATTGAATATCACTGGGAAATCGTCCGTCAAGGGAGTTGGCAGACCGAATTCACTGATACCTATTTTTCTTCTACACAGGCAGGATGGACAGTCGGGGACGGTGGCACCATTTTACACACCACAAACGGTGGCACCACGTGGCAACTACAACAGAGTGGCGTGCCCGAAGAATTACAGCGGGTTGTCTTTATTGATGAAAATTACGGCTGGATTACCGGTCAAGGCGTGCTCCTGCGAACGGAAAACGGGGGCGAGACTTGGGAGGTTATCCGTGATGGGTTGAAAAACCTCCGCAACATTCGGGCAATACATTTCATCACCCGGAAAGAGGGATGGCTCGGTGTTGATAGAGGGCAAATCCTACGGACAAGCGATGGTGGCAAAACTTGGACGCTTCAACAAACAGGAACAACCCAACAACCGATCACGCACCTACATTTTATCAATAGTAAAGAGGGATGGGCAGTCGCGCCACAACGCCGGAGTGGCGGGTTTATCCTGCACACAATTGACGGCGGTGATTACTGGGAAATCCAAGCCACAACCCATCAGCGTTGCAGTGGTGTCCATTTTCTGAATGCCACATCGGGTTGGGTGATAATGGAAAACGGAACCTCACTCCTTACCACAGATGGCGGAAAGAACTGGAAACGAGACCTTGAAACAGAACGCGACATCAAAGGAACGAATTTTGATATCCAGCTGCAGACCGTGAAATTCCGTAATCACACCGAGGCGTGGGCGATTGATAGCGGTCATACAATTCTGACGACCCAAAACCAAGGTAAGCGTTGGGAAGCAATGGATTTCTTGCTTGACGCGGGTGTTACAGACGATGAAGCGAAAAGTTGGACAGAGAGAATGGTAGAAGAACGTCCTTTTGGATTCTCAATGCGGATTACCAACGCGCACCTTCTCGGAGATGGTCACTGTTGGGTAGTCTCCGGTGAACAGATTCACGACAGGGAATTGTCCAGGGCTGATATTGGCGGCTCCAACGAATCAGTAGCATCTACGGGTCAAATTTACGCTACGACAGATGGCGGAAAGACTTGGCAGCACCAACTCGGTGAACAACTTGATAACTTCCGTGATGTACTGTTTCTCGATGAGCAGAACGGTTGGATCGCCGGCGATAACGGAGTCCTGCTGTCAACAGAAGACAGTGGGAAAAATTGGAAGCGTTTGGAGAGCGGTACGACCGACCGTATCGTCGATGTTCACTTCATCAGCCTTAATCCGAAATGGGGTTGGGCAATGGAAAAGGAAGGAACTTTGCTCTATACGACTGATGGAGAGGATTGGTCAGCAGACGAAAACCAAGAACTTCCTGAACGTGAACCCCCCGCCCTCTCGATAAATGAGGTCGCCTTTGGCAATTTTTCTGAAGGGTGGGCTGTCGGTGAGAATGGAGAGATCATCCACAACTTAGACGGCGGTCCGACGTGGACGCTGCAGCGGACTTCAACCGGTAAAACCCTCACAGGCATTGATATGAAATTTGCACCGCTCGGTTGGGCGGTTGGGACCAACGGTGTCATCCAGAGAACCGTCAACGGTGGTGAATACTGGAAGTTCCACGAGACACACGCCGGTTATGACCTTTATGGCGTATCGTTCATCACGAAACGGAAAGGATGGGCAGTCGGACGCGCCGGGATTATCCTATCCACCTCTGACGGCGGATTTACTTGGGAGTCAAAGTTGAGCGGTATGTCGGAAACGCTTTACGATATTCTGGCACTCTCCGAACAGGAAATCTATGCCGTCGGTGCCGCTGGCACCATCATTCATTCAACAGATGGCGGAGAAACGTGGAAACAAGAACATACCGGTGTTAACAATGACCTCTATACTATCACACGCGTCAAAGACGGTGAAACGCTGTGGGTCGTTGGACAAGGAGGGGTTGTGCTACGTCGTCCGAAACATTAAAGGAGACCCTGTTTGAATATCGTGCGGAGACCCGTGAGACACACAGAGTCTCCGCATGATATTCTTACTCATGCACTCGGATGATTCGCCGACCTGTGAAAGTTTGACCAAACATATCCGTTGTACGGACGTAGATGACGTGCGTTCCTTCGGGGGCATCCGCTGGCAGCTTCGCTTGCCAGATATGCGTTGATTTTGCAATTCCGGTAATCCCTTTCCCAGCTTGTGGCAATTCGCTGTCTTCTTTCAACTGTGACTTCATTGTTTCTCGAAGGGCAACATGCAGTTTCCGCTCAAGTTGGTTCGTATCGTCCCGTGCCTTGAGTGCTTTATAATATGGGTCTTGCTGAGGCGTATAGGTCATCGGTCGCCAGTCTCCATCTTCTCCCAGGCGGATTTCAACTGTTGAGCGTTTGGTACCGCCAAAAACGTTAACGATGATATCTGTGTTGCCAGTTTCTGTCGAGGTAACTTCCCACGGTGCCCATATATTCATTTGATAATCCGCTGGACGACGGGCAGCCTTGAACCGAATTGAATATTGGTTTCCACTGAATGTGAAGATACCATATCCGTTGGGCGCACCATCTCGCATCGTTGTATGCGGAATACCGACTTCATCGAGCGCACCCTGCCACCAAGAACCTGATGTGGTTGCATGATTGTGATGATGATGTGGATCGTCGCCATGCCAACCGTGATCCGGTCCAACGAAATCATCGCGTTGGATGTGCGTGTGCGCTGACAGGGACAACGTGTGGGGTCGATCACCGAGTAGGTTCATCAGTTTTTTTACATCGCGCATCTCGGTCAACGGAATATGAAAGGAGATAACAACAAGCTGATCTTTCGGCACAAAAGCAAGGTCGTTGCGAATGAACGTCAACTGCCGCTCTCCGACCTCACTCAAGTAGCGAGGATTGTTCTTTTCATCGCGATGAAAGTACACATTGTCAATGTTGATGAAATGGACAGGTCCCCAATCAAATGAATAGCACGTGGGTCCATAAACACGTTCAAAAGTCTCATCGGCGTAGCGGTCCTCCGTAGCAAGCCGGTTCATATCATGGTTACCGTAGACGTTGTACCACGGTATCCCAACAGTAGCGATCACTTCGTTAAGTGGGTGGAATAAGTTTAAATTGTCCCCTACCAAATCACCGAGGCTGATTCCCAACACTGCATCAATTCCAATAATCTCTTCAACTACGTCGTGTGCTAACCACTCAATATCTTGCATATTATTGGGTTGTGTGTCCCCGAAGACAAGTACCTTGAAAGTATCAGCCTCGGATTGTTCAGTGAGCGGAAAATCAATCGACGCGGGCAACGGACCCGTCGGTGCGATGCCGGCATACTTCAGTCCTTCCGGTGAACCGTGCGGTTTGTGAATGTAATAAAACTTCGGGAGCCGATTTTCATTGATCGGTGTCATAAACCCACGGGGCTTAATGAGAAAAAGAATCGTGTCATCAGTGACCGTTAAGGCGTATTGTCCGTTGGCATCGGTTTGGACAACATCCTGCCCATTAGAGACGCGAACCCCAGGTAATCCCTTCTCGTTGTTGTCCTTTACTTGATTTCCGTTTGTATCTAAGAATACAGTGCCAGTCGCGGTTGAATTTGCTGCTACACTGTTTCCAATCGCATAAAAAACCAAGATAACGATCAAAACTGTAAAATTCCATTGCTTGTAAATCATAAGAATCTCCTTCCTAACACCAACGCATTAGGTAATGTTTTTGATAACAAATTATGGGGCCCCAAACGCCTCCAACACCGGCTTAGCGATCCAGCAGTCGGGTGCGGTCAACCCAAAGATATGGGCAACCGTCGCAGCCGTGTCGTAGATGTTCACGAAAGAAGTCAGTTCCTTTGCAGGCGCGACCCCGGGTCCAGCGATAATCCACGGGATCTCGACCTCTGCCAGCGTCGCACCGCCGTGACCTTTTCCGACACCGCCATGATCAGAAGTAACGATAAGAATCGTTTGCGACAGCATTCCCGCCGCTTCGAGTCCGTGAATCGTCTCGCCGATGAGCCGATCCGCCTCTTCAACGGATTTGTAATACTCAGGCGTTCTATAACCGTACTTATGCCCAGCGTGATCAATGTGATCGAGATGGATAAATGTAAAATCAGGCTGCTTTGCCTTGAAATAGGCGACAGCACGTTCGGTGGTGTTGACGGGTCCGTCTGTATCTTCGATGGTGTCCAGGGCTTCGCGTTCAAACAATACACCGATACCACTCCAATCGTGGAAGCAGGCAATCACTGCGGAGGGCTGCTGCGCACGCAGCACGCTGAAGATCGTAGGGAAAATGCCGCCGGACCCCGCTGCTGTCGGTGCGAGCGCAAATTTATTCGGTCTCCAATCGTTGGACGTGACACCATGCTGTTCAGGTCCAGCCCCCATAAGCATAGAAGCCCAATTCGGACTGCTGGAGGTTGGCATTACGGCGCGGGCGTGCATCGTATAGGCACCCCGCTGCATAAGGGCATCCATATTTGGTGTCTCCGCCTTCTGAATACCGTCAGGACTCATCCCATCACACCCGATGATTACCACATGTTTCACGCCCGGAACCTCGGAAACGGTCTGAAGCGTGAAACCCAAAAACAGAGAACCGACCAGCAAAATGGCACCGAACACACCGAAAGCTCCTTGCTTCTTGAGAGAGATACGCATTATTTTTCCTCCGAAATCGCCGCGAGTTATCTGCCCGCAGCAGCCTTGATTTGCCCCCAAGTGAGACTCAGTTTTCCAGCAGGATCCACCGCCAACCCTTCCGCTTCCAAGTTGTTCGATACCTCTTTTTCACTGAGTGCCCGATCATAAAGGCGCACCTCGTCAAGCATCCCCTTAAGCACGAAATCCTCGTTGTCGTCTTTATAAGCACCCATAGAGAAGAAGACGCGATCAGGGTAGTTGATTGGTCCCGATTGGACACCGGAAGTGCCCTCCAATTTCCCATCTACGTAGATTTTCATTTCCTTACCGTCGTATGTTCCGACGACATGGTGCCACTCATTCACATCGTACGAGTTGCCGGAATTGAGGTAGGTTAAGAGTCCATCGCCATCATCAGCGTCCTCCGAAGAGAGGGCAAAACTGAACGCTTTCCATCGCGTGCCGAGTAGCCAACCTTTTTCAAAAGCACCGTTGTCCTGGACTGCTACCATGTACCCACCCCATTCGATGAACTGCTCATCCCACACCCACAATTCTACGGTCATCTCCTCTGTGGGGAGCTCGGCTTTTTTGATGTCATCGGTGATTTGGATACGGGCACCCGCGCCACCGCCCAATTGCACTGCCTCTCCAAACTTACCCGGTACGATTTGAAGGTCCCCTATGATCTCGGCATCCTGGTTACCCCAGATATCCGCTACCGTTTTGCCTTTTACAGTGTCTTTATCGAAACTCCAATATCCGATTAACCCATCTTCGATGACGACTGTCTGGGCAGCGACAGGAATCGCTACGCCCAACCCAGCGATCAAAACAGCCACCAAACTTAGAGCCACTCTTTTTCTTCTTGCGTTCATAACAAATAGAAACATCTTCCCCTCCTTTGGACGACCCCTACCGCAAATAGCGGTGAATTGTTGGTGCAGGTGTCTCTTCAAAACCTAATCCGATACTATAGTATACAATACATATTGTAT
>VYCT01000359.1 GCA_009843785.1 Candidatus Poribacteria bacterium
AACAAATAACCCTTCCAAAGTCCTAATCGTTTTCTTGTCCCTGTTTTTTGTTTCTTTACCACTTTCTGGCGTGAATGCCCATGAAACGGAAGAGTGGAAGCAATATCAAGCGTGCGTCGAGGCCAAGGGGAATAAAGAACTTCAAATCAATTCAGCCAATGATGATTTACAACAATTTGAAGGTTTCAGAAGAGATATTGAAGGTTGGCTTTCGGATAACACTGAAGATTTACGGGATGGTGTCCTAACGAGCCTTGTTGCTGCGGGTTTCACTGATTTTGGTGCGGCGACGGCGGCATTAGCCAACTCGGCATTAGATACGATGGACGGTATCGCGTTGCTCTCCTTGTTCAATTCGGCGAATTCATCAATATCAGCACAGAACGGGGTCATCAGTGGTCTCTACACGGATCCCCCCGGTACCCCTAAGAAAGACAGGACCGGGTATGATGCGGTCTACGATAGGTATGTAGATGCTTATAACAACCTCTCCGCGTCGGATAAGGCAAAAATACGACACGCAAAAGGGGCGGACGGCCCGTATCCGAAAATGGATCAGCCATCTGGCTCGACGTATGGACTGGTCGCGTGTGCGCGTCCGAGTAATCTCAGTCCGACATGTTATGGGTATTACAAGGATGCGGACGCTCATAAGGAGACCTGCACGCAAAAGCATGGAACGTCTGGCACGACAAACGTAGAGTGGTGGAGTTGCTTCGATTCGATGTGTACACATCGCAGCAAACACTGGGTGCAATGTCGTGCGACCAACTGTACTGTGCTATTCCCACCACCGACGAGAACCGTACACCAGTACGGTGTCCACACGTATGCGACAACGACCTATCACGACCATGAGGTGACGTGTCAAGCGTATTACTATCGTGGTTTTTTCGGATCAACGGTGTGTGGTGATAAGTATTTCACGTGTGAGGGTTCATGTGCCAATGGTCACAGTAGCAGTTCGGGTAGCAATCCGCCGAGTGGTGGGGGTAGCAATCCGCCGAGTGGTGGGGGTAGCAATCCGCCCCCGACACCGACGTATCATGCGTGTGGTGTGCATGAGACCTCAGTATCGGGTGATCATTCGTTACAATCGAGTTGTTCCTCAACCGATTCTAACGGGAATTACTGCACCGTGACGAATTTCTATGCCTGTGACTCCCATACGCATTCCTATCCAGCACCACCGCCGACACCGACACCCACGCCACCGCCACCACCGACAACGGTCGCCTGTGGTGCGCGTGGTTGGACGGGTTGTACAATTCGGAGTTCAGATGGCAATGCGTGCCTTGTGGATCCGTGTGATTCGGGGTGTGGGAGTTATTACTGGAGTTGTTCGAGTGGCGGTGTCTCTTGGCACAAGACCTCTCGCACGTGCACGCGTTCGGGTTGTGGTGATAGTTATACGAACTGCTCGAGAGGCAATGGCACCTGTCGTGCCCCTCATCCCAAGGGCGGAACTTACCAGTGGCATGGTAATTAGCCGTGTGTTTCACTCTGAACCCTATCCACCGACGTGCCGGTGGTCTTTGGATTGCTGGCGCGTTTGTTTTACTTTTGATTGTCGTCGTGGTGCGTGTTCTGTCGTCCTCGCCCCGTGAACCTGTCGCGGTTGATACATTGCCCGCCCCGCGTCGCGTCCACCAAACCCCACCCGCAGTCCTTAAGGTCTCCGAAACCTACTACCGCACCATCATCGACAATAACCTGTTTCGTCCGTTAGGGTGGACACCGCCCCGACCGATTGAACCGTATCGTCTCATCGGAACGATCTTGCCTCGCTCGGAGAACACACCGCTACAGGCAATCATAGAATCCACCACAGGACATCAAACATATATCGTGACATTAGGTTCAAATCTCGACGCGGACACCCAAGTAGTAGACATCCAGTCGAAGCAGGTGACACTCTCCACACAAGGGCAGCAACGCACACTAATGCTACCGATTGGTTTCTAACTTCTTTGGGTGAAATGCCGACCTCTGGATCCAATGAAGGACTGCCAGCGGAGAAGTGTTGTTAGATTTTGCGCATTCCACTCATCCCTTATATCGCTTGTCCGCATACAGATGCGTGATTCCAAAGTTCTATATGTGTTTTTTCTTGACACGTTTCTTTGTTTCTGTTATCATATTGATGTTGTTAGTAGTCATCTATGTTAAAATCTATAGGAGAATCCAAATGTTCTTACGAAAATACTGGATACCGCTATCAGTGTTTCTGGTGGCGATTGCGGGCATCGGGCTTTGTTTGCTCGCGACGCAGCCACCGAAAGAACCGATCAAAATTTACAAGGCGGTCGAACCTGAGAAACCGACCCAACAACCGATACCTCAAGCCCCCGTTGGTGATACTTCGCAAGGTGGACACGTCCACGCCGATGGCACTTGGCACGAAGGACCACATGAACAGGTAGCGGACGCACAGGCACCACAGACGGAAACCCCTCAACCTCAAGAAGCACTCTTTTCCAAAGAGGAGGACGCACGAAGCACAGCAAATCTGCTTGACCATTTGGAAACGTACCTTCCCCTTGCAGAGGAAAACCGAGATATCCTCAAGCGGACTTACGAAAGGCAGCTAAAGGTACTTAAGCATTTCGAGGAGATGAATACAAAGCGAGGAAATTTTTGGGATACCTCGGGCCAAAAAGAACGGGTGGCTGAAGCCAAGGCAAATCTCGATGCCCAGGAGCAGGATATCGCGAACCTGAAGAAATGGAGGGACGAACATGCGAACAAATAACCCTTCCAAAGTCCTAATCGTTTTCTTGTCCCTGTTTTTTGTTTCTATATCGCTTGTGAGTAGTAACCCATGTCAAAATCTATAGAAGAATCCAAATGTTTTTACGAAAATACGGGATACCGCTATCAGTGTTTCTGGTGGCGATTGCGGGCATCGGGCTTTACATGCTCGCGACGCAGCCACCGAAAGAATCGATCAAGATTTACAAGCCTGTTGAACCCTTAGAGAAACCGACCCAACAACCGAAGGCAGAAGTACCAGCGGGTGAGACCTCGCAAGGTGGCACTTGGCACGAGGGACCGCATGAACCGGTGGCGGAGACACCGCAGCGCGACACCACCGCGACTGTGAAAGGAATAGAATTTTCCCCGAACTTGACAAAGGCGGAATACGCCAAAATCAGGGCAATCAACAAAGACATTGAGCGTAATATTGCCGAGAGACAGAAACTTCGAGCAGATATGGAGAAGGCGGGTGCTGAAAAGGACGAGGTTTACAACCAAATCAACGCGCTCTTTGACACGCCTCAGCGAACGGCTGAAGAAGAGGCTCAGATTCTCGCGCTCTTAAACAGAGCAGAAGAACTGAAAGCCGTTGTGAAGCGAACCTCCGAGAGGTGTGAAACCTTAGAAGCCACAGCAGACACGTTTGTTGCTGAAATGCGTAAAATAGCCAAACGCGAAGGAGTAAAAGATGAATAACAACGGTTTCCGATTTATTTCGCTGATACTTCTCTTGGCGTTCATTGGATTCAGCACGGTGTTTGTAGAGGTTGCTGACGCACACACGGCAGCAGAACAAGCACAGGCGAACTTCAACACGTTAAACACGGAGCCCCCACGCCAAGAGAATCTATTGTCCGACAGGAAAGGGGAGCTTCGTGATTTAAAACAAAAGGAGCAGGATATAGCAAACCGAAAAAAATGGAGGGATGAACATGCAAAGAAATAACTGAACCCTGCTTTTCTGTCAGTTGACGAATCTCGTCATTAAACCAAACAAAACACTGTGAATAGAAGCGACGGACTTCGCCTGCCTAACAACACGACAATCCTGAAATTTTGATGCTGACAATCTGTTCAGACCTCCACTCTTCCCGCCTTCTACCCTTCCAACTCAAACTTTTGACAAAATATTTACACACACCATCCAAACATTTCATTTGACTTTTTTCTGTACTTTTGCTATATTATTTATAAAGTGTGTTCATATCTTTTTCTTAAAGCCGACAGATGTAGTAACCAACAGTTGTTCATCGCTATCAACCTTCAAGATAGTAAACTGTTCCAAAACTACACGGATAAACACTTAAGACATGAAATAAACATCTATTTCAGGAGACAGAATTTTGAAACAAAATGCTATCTTAGGACTACTTTTCCTCACTCTAATAAGCATCGTGACGATTTGTGACGCACAAGACCTCGTCCTATATCTCTCCTTTGATGAATTAGAAGGGAAAGTTGTAAAGGATATGTCCGAATTTGGCAACGATGCGACCTTTAATAAAGGGAATCCAAAACTGATTGACGGTATGTTCGGAAAAGCGATGGCGTTCGACGGAAAAACCGCTGGCGAAATCGCTGACCATCCGAGCCTCGATATTGTTGATGGCATCACCATCGAGTTCTGGGCACTTGTTGAAGGCGGAGAGGCAATCCAGAGCGGCGTTGAGAAAGGCTCGGCTTGGGTCTCCGGGTTGTATAATCTTGCAGCCCTTTACAACGGCGGCACTATCCTTCAATTCTTCGACCTGCCAGAAGCCTGTAACGACGACAACATTGGTCCCACTATTCAGGACGGCAAATGGCATTTTCTCGCCGGAACGTGGGATGGTGATGATATTCTACTCTACATTGATGGCGAACTCGAAGCAGAGATGCCCTGTAAGGGTGAACTGAAGCCGAACAACGAGTCGCTCTATATCGGCGCACGCGGCGGAAGCCAGCGGTTCCTTACCGGTGCCCTCGACGAAATCAAGATGTATAACTACGCTTTAACCAAAGAGGAATTGCTCAAAGATATGGCGGAACCTGTCACGCTGCATGTTGATGCACAAGATAAATTAGCAACCGTCTGGGCACGCCTCAAAACCGATTCATCCCTACAATAAAGGAAAGTTGATGAGAACAACTCGTTATCTTTTTGCACAACTGGCAAGTCAAAACTTGCTATACAAAAGTCCAACGTTTCTTCTTTTGGTATTAACCCTCACTATCGGCTGCGCGCTGCCCTTCGGTCAAAACCTAACACCTGAAGAGCAGGTCGCTGTCGTTACAACCGATAAAGGCATATTCGTAATTGAGTTCTATCCCGATGCCGCCCCCGTGGCAGTGGATAATTTTACCAAATTGATTAACCAGAAGTTTTACGATGGCTTAACATTTCATCGCAGAGTTGACGAATTCGTCGTTCAGGGCGGGTGTCCGAACGGCGATGGAACAGGCGGCCCCGGTTGGAATATCGCTGACGAATACACGCATCCGAACCAGCGTCCACACCTTAGAGGCACAGTGGCCATGGCGCGGACACCCGCACCCAACTCATCCGGGAGCCAATTCTACATTTGCTTCAAACCCCAACCCTCTCTTGACGGCGATTACACCACTTTCGGCGGTGTAATCCAAGGCATGGATGTCGTCGATCGCTTACAGGTAGGCGATGTCATGACAAAAATCCAATTGGAGGCGAAGTCAAAATATGTTAAGGCAACAGCAGAATAAGCAACATCGGCAGTTCGCATCCGCAGCACTATTCGTCCTGGCGACCCTATTTGCCACCTTTGTGCTGAGTTGCGCACAAGAGGAGAAGAAAGCACCGGCACCGCGGGCGCGCCGCGCCGGCACAGGGTCAACAATAACCGCTGCCAAACCACAGATTGATCCCGCAACAGCCGTAGCCGTTATTGAAACGGCAAAAGGCACCATTGAATTTGAATTTCTCGCAACCGAAGCACCAGAGACTTCCAAGAATTTCATCAAAAACGCGCAGGTGATGTATTACAAAGGTGAAAAGTTTAATCGTGCAGAAGAACTACTCATCCAAGCAGGTTCAAAACTTGCCGCTGGCGAAACACTGCCCATCGAGAATGGTGCCAAAGAGATGTCCCGCGGCGTTGTCGCTATGGCAAAGGAAGAGGGTGCCACCGTTTCGTACGCATCTGAATTCTTTATCTGCCGAGATAGCACGATTCTCGATAGCGATTACACCATCTTCGGAAACGTCACCAGTGGGCTGGATGTCGTTGACAACATCGCTGTCGGCGACGTAATTACGAACATCACCATCCGAAACAAGGAATAAATAGTTATAAGTTATAAGTTACCTTCGGATGTTATCAACGCATCCTTGGAACCACCATTACTAAATTCACGGAGTGGTGTCCACAAGAAACCGTTGATAAAGCAAAAGCCAAACTTATAACTTATAACTACTAAAATGGAGGAATATATATGGCATTAACCGTTATCCGCACGGCTCGCCCAAGTCCCGTCTGGCAGGAGAGCTACGTGCGCGTAAAAAAAGGACAACGCCTCGTTATTGATGGAGAAGGTGCTTGGTCACCAGATTTGCAGAACCGGACAGGATGGTGCGGGGCTGACGGCATCCCGAAGACCCCAGGTTCCAACGATTATCTACTCCCGGGTACGAATATTGGTGCCCTCATTGCCAAGATCGGAAATACCGTTTTCGCTGTCGGCTCACGCTACGACAATCCAGCTCCCGCCGATGGTGTCATCTTTCTCGCCATGAACGAAAGTCCACACAACAATAATCAAGCCGGAAGTTTATTGGCACAAATCATTATCTTTGACGACGAATAACAGTCCTTTTCAACAGACGCTGTATATACTTAGGCGAATCAGGAGTTAATATATGGAAGAAACTATAGATCAGGAAGAAGCACAGCAAGTGCCGCCTGTCGATTTTATTAACTATCTCGCGAACCTCGTAGAAACTGGGCGGCTCTACTTAGAGGGAATCCCTAACCCCGAAACAGAGGAGGTGGTTATAAACCTTCCGCTTGTGAAACATATTATTGATACCATTGAGATGCTTGAGGCCAAGACGAAAGGTAACCTCACCGCACCAGAAGCCAACTTTCTGTCAAATACGCTCTACGAACTCAGAATGGGCTACATTCGTGTTGTCAGTAGCCAAGAAGCAGCCGCACAAGAGGGATCCACGGTTGAAGAAGCCGAAGCAGAGGCACCCGCTGACAAAACTGAAGAACCCCCCTAACCGGTGTCCCGCAAAGACAGCGCACGACACGATCCAAATCCTGCTGTCAAACGCTGCACGAAAAAGCGGCATTAGATTTAGCAGGAACATCCGTAAACGCACTTCAGAAATATGAAGTATAACGCCACAAAGTTGGAGAATGAATTATCAACGCAAGATTATAATCGCCCTGGCAATGCTCATCGCCTTAATCGTAACAGGAACCACCGGTTACCTGATGATTGAAAAGGATAGTGGATGGGATCCCCTTGACGCTGTCTATATGACTGTCATTACCTTAACAACCGCTGGGCATGACGATCTCGAAATGAGCGATAGCGGACGCATATTCACAATATTGCTCCTCCTTGGCGGGATTGGCGTGTTTACTTACAGCGTTACTGTTGCCACCACACTGCTGATTGAAGGGCAACTGCAGAATTTTTTCCGACAACAAAGAATGACTCGAACTGTGGATAAATTATCAAACCACTATATTATTTGCGGACTCGGTGATACCGGGGTGCATGTCCTTGACGAAATGCTGAAAGCAGAAGTAGATTTCGTCGGCATCGAAGCCGAGGAAGAACGACTCATCCATCTCACCGATACACGAAATTTTCCGTATCTCCACGGCGATGCAACCGATGACGAATTACTCATCCGCGCAGGGATCACAACCGCAAGCGGGCTTGTCACCTGTCTCAGCCGCGACCAAGATAACCTATTTGTCGTCATCTCCGCGAGGAAACTGAACCCACACCTACGCATCGCTTCCAAAGCCGTTGAAGACAATTCCCCGGGAAAACTTATCACCGCAGGCGCGGATGAAGTCGTCTTACCCGATCATATTGGCGGCCTGCGCCTCGCATCCGGCATACTCCAACCCCAACTCGTCGGGTTTTTGGAAAATATCACACAAAATCAAGACGGCGCCCAGTTTACTGAATCCGTTATCCAAAAAGATTCACCGCTGGACGGAATCTCACTCAAAGCCGCAAGCATTCGAGAACAAACGGGATTAGTTGTCATCGCAATCCGAGATAATGACAGGACGTTCCTCTATAATCCACCCGGAGATAAGAAAATGGTAGCCGGTGAAGCTTTATTAGTTATAGCCAATCAGAAACAGTTACAAACATTACACAAACTTACAGGCGATTTAAGTTAGCCAGAGCTATTTGGTTTTCGATTTTCCTGATTGCTGACCGCCGAAAACTGAAAACCTCTGCGTCGAAATCTGTTGACCCGTCCATTTAATTTGTGATATGATAGTGCCGAAGTTCACTGGTGTAGATGGCACCTACAATACGAACGCCTCAAACTATTCAAATTAACGCAAATCGGAAGGAACACTTCTATGCTCGCAACAGTCCTAAGCAGTGCGTTGCTGGGAATTGATGCCTACATTGTAAAAGTTGAAGTAGATGTCGCTGGCGGACTGCCGTCCTTCAGCACCGTCGGTTTACCCGATAGCGCGATCAAAGAGAGCCGAGATCGGGTTACCGCAGCCATTAAGAACTCTGGTTTCTACTTCCCACAGACCCGAATCACGGCAAATTTAGCACCTGCGGACATTCGAAAAGCGGGCTCAGCGTTTGACCTTCCCATCGCAATCGGTGTTATGGCGGCTACCAATCAGGTAGACCCCGCAAGACTCGAAAATGCTATGATTTTGGGGGAACTCGCCCTTGATGGAAATATCCGAGGTATACAGGGCGGACTGCCGATAGCCATCGCCGCAAAAGAAAACGGCATCGCAGACCTTATTTTACCCGCCGAAAACGCTAAAGAAGCCGCAATTGTAGACGGTGTGAACATCTATCCGATTCAGAGCCTATCGGAGGCCGCCGCATTTCTCAATTCAGAGAAGGAAATAGCACCAGAACCCCACACACACGACACTGACACACACACCGCACATCCAGAAATGCACATCGACCTACTTGACGTGAAAGGGCAAGAACACGTTAAACGCGCCATTGAAGTCGCTGCCGCAGGCGGACATAACCTCATTATGATTGGACCGCCCGGCTCCGGAAAAACGATGATCGCAAAGCGAATTCCGTCTATCCTCCCGAGACTTTCAATGGACGAATCCCTTGAAACAACTAAAATTCAGAGTATTATCGGTGTTCTGCCAAGCGATACGCCTTTGGTTGTGACGCGGCCGTACCGTTCACCACACCATACCATTTCAGACGCCGGCTTAATCGGTGGTGGAAATGTACCGCGCCCTGGTGAGGTGAGTCTTGCACATAACGGGGTGCTCTTTTTGGACGAACTCCCTGAATTTCGACGGAACGTTCTTGAGGTTATGCGACAACCGCTTGAGGACCGGCAGGTGACGATCTCGCGCGCAGCGGCATCCCTCACTTACCCCGCAAATTTCATGCTCGTCGCAGCCATGAACCCCTGTCCCTGTGGGTTTTTCACCGACCCAAGCCGAGATTGTAAGTGCACACCGAACCAGATTCAGAACTATGTCTCCCGAATTTCGGGTCCCTTATTGGATAGAATCGACATCCAAGTTGAAGTACCAGCAGTGAAATACGCCGAACTCGCTGCCGAAACAACCGGCGAACCGTCAGCACAGGTCCAAGAACGGGTCGAGGCGACACGCCAAATTCAACACCAACGTTTTGCAAACACAACAATACACGCCAACGCAGGTATGCAATCAAAACAGATACGAGAATACTGTAAAGTTGACGACCAAGCACAAGATTTACTCCGGGTTGCGATTAACCAATTAGGATTGAGCGCGCGCGCCTATGACCGAATTTTGAAGGTCGCACGCACCATCGCAGACCTCGATCAAAACCCGAATATAGAGGCAGTTCATGTCTCTGAAGCCATACAATATCGGAGCTTAGACCGGAGTTTCTGGAAAAATTAACACGATGGAGACATCGAAGCATGCAACCTAATTTTATTATCTTTCTAACAGACGACCAAGGGTACGGGGACCTATCCTGTATGGGCGCGACCGACTTCAAAACGCCACACCTCGATAGGATGGCAGCTGAAGGTACCCGCTTCACAGATTGGTACTCGAATTCACCTGTCTGTTCGCCTTCACGTGCAGCATTACTGACAGGACGATACCCATGCCATGCCGGAGTCCGCTCGATTTTAGCAGGACATCGCACCGCTACAGGACTACCCCCTTCTGTTCCCACACTCGCAACCGCACTTAAGGAACACGGCTACTACACCGCAATGTCCGGAAAATGGCATCTCGGACTCGCCGAAGGCTCACGCCCTGAACACCACGGGTTTGACGATTGGTTCGGATTCATGGCAGGCTGTATCGACTTCTTTTCGCATATCTTCTACTGGGCTTTGGGACAACCCGGCATCGACCAGACACACGATCTCTGGGAAAACGGCGAAGAGATTTACCGGAACGGCGAATACTTCACCGAACTCATCACGGAATATGCCATCAAATATATCCGGAAGTCTGTTGAACTTGGCAAACCTTTTTGCCTCTACGTGCCTTATAACGCACCCCATTACCCGATGCACGCACCAGAAAAATACGTCGAGCGGTTCCCAAACCTACCCTGGGACAGACAGATCATGGCGGCGATGCTCAGTGCAGTTGACGATAGCGTCGGCGAAATTTTCGCGGAACTCGAGCGGCTCGGACTTGCAGAAAACACTTTCTCCTATTTTCAGAGCGACAACGGCCCCTCGCGTGAGACACGAAACTGGTTAGACGGTACCCAGGACCCGTATTACGGCGGCACCGCCGGAAAACTGAAAGGACATAAATTCAGTCTCTACGAAGGCGGTATCCGTTCACCCGGCATTATGAACTGGCCACAGCAGATCCCCGCAGGACAGGTCATCAGTGAAGTCGGCGCAGCCATGGATGTGTTTCCGACGTTCCTCGCTGCAGCAGGCGGTGATCCTTCCGAATACTCACTCGATGGACTCGATGTCTTACCCATGGTGGCAAACGGTGAACCCACGCCACATAGCGAAATCTATTGGGAGATGGGCAAACAGACCGCTGTGCGTCGTGACAATTGGAAACTCGTTCTCAACGGTCAATTGGTAGAGGGCGCGCCCCCAGAAGACGATGTACATCTTGCGAATCTCAAAACAGATATGGGTGAAACGGAGAACCTGAAAGAGGCACATCCAGAACTCACCGCCGAATTGACAGACGCAGCACAAACATGGCGCGAAGGCATTGAAACGCATTGGGAAACCGAATGGGTCAATCCGAACGGAACGACCGGCTACGTCAAGGAATCATAAAATGCTAACTGACAACCAAGATGCCTACGGACATCTGCTTTCAGATTATCATAACGACCGGGAAAACGTCGAGATTGTAGAAAGGGAAGATGGGTTCATTGATACAAGCAAGTTCGGACCTCGTAACTATCTCGCCGAATATGAGGACTGGGCTGAGCACCAAAAACAGGCAATGAAATATGCCACAGGTCGCGTCTTAGATATCGGCTGCGGTGCAGGACGGCATTCTCTCTACCTTCAGGAACAAGGACACGATGCCTTAGGTACCGATAATTCGCCACTTGCGATCGAAACCTGTCAACAGCGTGGACTCAAAAACGTTCTTATCATTCCGATCACGCAATTAAGTTCCAAGATGGGGACATTTGACACAATTCTCATGATGGGACATAATTTTGGACTCGTCGGCAATTATAAAAGAGCAAAATGGTTATTGAGACGCTTCGCTGCTATGACAACGGATTCAGCGAAGATCATCGCTGAAACAATGGACCCCTATCAAACAGAGGAACCTTGCCATTTAGCTTATCATCAATTTAACCGAGACCGGGGACGAATGAGTGGACAACTGCGACTGCGAATCCGTTACCGGCAATATACCACGCCGTGGTTCGACTACCTGTTCGTTTCAAAAGTAGAGATGGAAGACATCCTTGATGGAACACCCTGGCAGCTTGAACACTATATTGACGCGGCCAATACACCGACTTACGTCGCAATCCTAACTAAACGTACGCGTCATTGAAATTGCGGATACCCTTCTGTTAGCGAGGGATCTCCACTGCTCCTCGGAAGGGATTAGTAACTGAGCGAAATTTTCTATTTTAATCTGTTCTCAGGTCTACCTACTGATACTTTAATTGGAAGTTAAAATAAAAATGCGGTATCATTATAGTGTGAGTCATGGTAAGCGTGTTATCACGGGTGACGCAATATGTGTCCTGCCATCTGAGCAACACTGGATACTGACGCTGACAATTTAGCAAGTACTGTCTTTATCATATTTATCTTACACAGGCAGTCCTAAGTCCTATATAAACGAGATATTTCATGATCCTTTTTAAATTTGCATTTATTACGGATACACATCTTTATCTAAACGCACCGAGAAACTTCGCTGGGGGACTACAGCAACAAAAAAACAGCCTCGCGCTTTATGAAAAGTTGGTTGAACAGTTGAACGCTTTTGATCCCGCATTTGTGATTCACGGTGGCGATATCGTATGTGGTGGCAACAGTTTTGAAATGTCCGCGGCGGATTACGAAGCTGCGCTTGATAGTGCCAAAGAACTCGGTGAGCGTATAAATGCGCCCTGCTATTATATTCCAGGCAACCACGATCTGCATCCGGAGACCGGTTCAAAAGATGCCTACTTAGCACGCTTTGGTATCAACGGTATGGGCTCCGTCAGTTTCGTACACGAAAATATCCGGTTTATTCTCCTCGATTCACAGGAGGTACCGGAAGATCTGACGCATGGGTATATCAGCACAAATCAGTTGGCATGGACAGAACGCGAATTGAAGAGGGCGCGAGATTACGACGAAGAAGTTTTCATCTTTTCGCACCAACTCCCTTTTCCAAGCGTTGAGTTCCAAGGCATCGGTTCAAGAGTTGCTAACTCCGCGGAAGTACTCGAAATCACCTCACCTTTTGACAGACAGATTCTGGCATTCTTTTGTGGACACTTGCATCTCAACCGCGTTTTCAGGGAACAAGGTATGTTGTGTATCGTTTCCGCGGGTATTATCTGTTATCCGATGATGTGGAAGCAAGTTACAGTCTACCCAGATAGAGTTGAGGTCAATTCCGTGACTGTCGACCTGCCAGAAGCCCTCGCCGAATCGGAGGCGGTCCAACCCGATAACAATCCTTACTTGCTCGGTAGAGATCGGGACCTAAACTTCAGCATCCCACGGCAGCCTTGAAACGGAGGCAATCAGTTCGGAGTTTATCAGAAAACTTCGTCGTTATCAGGTACCTCTTTAACTGATAACCGATAACCGATAACGGACAACTATTAAAATGATTGAAGTCCAAAATATCACCAAAAACTACGGTCCCTTTCAAGCCCTCAAAGACATCTCCTTTCAGGTAGACAAGGGGCAAATCGTTGGCTTTCTCGGTCCCAACGGTGCAGGGAAAACCACAACGATGCGGATTCTTACCTGCTTCATGCCGGCGAGTCGCGGACGCGTTACCATCGCCGGGTATGACGTTTTCAAAGAATCAAAAGAGGTTCGCAAACGCATCGGGTACCTTCCAGAAAACGTGCCCCTCTATCCAGAAATGACGGTGACGAAATACCTGAAGTACATGGCAAAAATCCGTAGCGTGCCGCGCGGTAGCATCAAAGCGCAGTTGGACAATGCTATAGAGGCGTGTGGCCTCACCGAACGTAGGCATCAAATTATAGGTCAATTATCTCGCGGTTTCCGGCAACGCGTAGGTTTAGCACAAGCACTTATCCATGAACCGGATGTCCTAATCCTTGACGAGCCGACCTCTGGATTGGACCCACGGCAAATCGTCGAAATCCGAGAATTAATCAAGGCTCTCGGTAAAGAGCGCACAATCCTGTTCAGCACGCATATCTTACCTGAAGCGAGTATGACATGTGAACGGTTGATTATCATCAGTAGAGGCGAAATTACGGGGGATGTTCAGTTAGAGGGGGGACACGCCGTATCTAAACAGAACAATACGGAAAGCGTACCGGTAACAACTTTAACGTTATCGCTTGAGATCGCAGGCGCGCCGGCTGACGATATACTCACTCTACTCACGGATATTCCCGACGTAATTCGGGTTGAACAAACCGGGACCAATACAGCGGACACAGCGACGTTTCACCTTCACTACACACCGACAACCGATATTCGGGCAGAAGTAGCAGAAACTGTCGTCGGACGCGGGTGGCGATTGCTTGAAATGCACACGACTGAAGTGTCTTTGGAGGAACTGTTCCTGTCTTTAACGGCATAGCACCCTTTGCTCTACAACTACGAACAAAGCCGAAGTTTCCTTAGCTATCCCGGACATCAAGTGGTAGTTTCAATTGTTCGCGAACGGCTTGCCGTACCTCATCGCAGATCCGCATCGCATGTGCTGTTTCGTCTGCAGTCGCGAATTTCCCAGGATAACGCGGATCAACGGCGTGTTCCGACAACTTTGAAAAATCTTCCCGCCACGCATCCCAAGCAGGTAGCGTCCGGACTATCAGGTTCAATAACTCTTGTAAATCGTGGGTCCTTGGAAAAGGGATGTTTGCCTCTTGAAGCCACGCCTTTAGATATTTTTCAATACACTGTTGGGCGTGGAAACAGATGGCATCATTTACAGGATTTTGTCCTTGAAGCACTTGCTGTGCGACAGTATAATCGCCTTCAGCTTTCTGCACCCACTCCTCTGTCAATGGATTCATCGCGTCTTCTTCCTTCTTTACGGGTTTCAAGAAAAAATTAGGCGTTTCATAAAGCACCTCGCCCTTTTCAGTAATCTCTCGGAGAAACCAATCGTTATACACAAGACGATACGCCAAGTCTTCAGGCGAATGCACAAGCACGTGCAGGCGGAAAGGACGCGCGAGGCGCTTCCGAATCTCTATCTCTTGCCGGCGGGTTTCCGATTTCAGCACCGGCATGACGACCAGCAAATCAACATCGGAGGACTCCGTCGGCGTGCCATACGCATAAGAACCGAACAGAACAACCTGTAGCGGCGAGAACTCGCGCACGATGTCATCACATGTCGCTTGAATATCTTGACGGCTAACCATGATCGTCCCTTTTCTGTTGGGATATGTTCATAACAGGAACACACAGCGATATAGGTAAATATATAGCGTTAATTATGCCATATCCGCCTTGCCCACGCAAGAAAATTTTAAAAAGAATTGATTTCTAAACGCATCTATCGTATAATCAACACCACTACACAACTATCTAAATACGGAGTCGAAATTACCATAAAAGAGCACCTATGAAACTCGTTACCTTTCAAACCCAATTAGCAGATGCCACACCAAGACTCGGCGCGTGGACTGCTGGTGACCAAATTGTTGACCTCACCGCAGTCGCCTCAGACATGTACGAATTCTTTGAACAGAATCGCATCGCTGACGCACAAAAACATATTGACCAGACAGCTGACAACAGCTTCCCTGTTGCCGATGTGCAACTGCTCGCGCCCTTTCCACGTCCAGCAAGCCTTCGGGATTTCGGCGTATTTAAGACCCACATGGATGCCGCCTCACGTATCACTGGTAAAGAGATCTCCCCAGAGTGGTTCAAACTGCCCAACTATTACCGCGGCAGTACCAGCCCGTCCTCTATTGCCGGGCACGAAGCCGTTGTTACGTGGCCCAACTATACAGAAAAACTCGACTTTGAACTCGAATGGGGAATCTACATCGGGAAAACCGGCAAAAATATCTCCATAGAGGAAGCACCCGAGTACATCGCCGGTTATACCATTTACAACGACATCAGCGCACGCGACATCCAGTTCCGACACATGACGTTGTCACTCGGTCCCGCCAAGGGCAAGGATTTTGATAACAGTAATATCATGGGGCCCTATCTCGTCACGCCAGATGAAATCAGCGATCCTTACAACCTTCGAATGATTGCCAGAATCAACGGCGAGGTCTGGGCAGAAGGCAATACATCGGATATGTATTATTCTTTCGCTGAGATGATCTCGTTTGTCTCACAGTCAGAGACGCTCCATCCGGGTGAATTTTTAGGCTCCGGTACCGTTGGAAATGGGTGCGGATGGGAACTCGACCGCTGGATTCAACCCGGTGACATCGTTGAACTTGAAATCGAGAATATCGGTGTACTCAGAAATAGAATCGGTGAACCAGAAGTGAACCCAGCAGAATGGACAGAAAAGGGACTTTAAATTATGGGGTTTCCGCTCGGTTTTCTCCGTTGTCGAAAACCGGTTTTCGCTTAGACTGTCGTTATAAAAAAAAGATGGCGTTCTCCAACCAATGACATAGTTGGATAATGTCCGACCCTAATTGTCTGAACCAAGGTTTTCAGGATTACACACACTTCTTGATCAACAACTGTCGTTTACGGAATGGGTAAAAAATCTCATTATAAAATTATGCGACTTAAAGACAAAGTAGCCATTACAACAGGTGCCGCATCCGGCATCGGAAAAGCTACAGCCATCCTGTTCGCTGAACACGGAGCGGAGGTCGTCGTTGCGGACATCGATGAAAGTGGTGCGAACCAGACTGTCGCTGACATCCGCGACGCAGGCAACGAAGCGACCTACGTCCAAACCGACGTGACAATCTCAGGCAATACCGAGCGGATGGTTCAGGAAACCGTCAGCAGATACGGAAAACTGGATATTCTGTTGAGCAGTGCCGGCATCGCAATGCGACTGCCTGTCGGCGACTTACCAGAAGCAGACTGGCATCGCTGCTTAGATGTCAACCTCACCGGTGTTTACCTCTGTGCCAAAGCAGCAATCCCTGCCATGCAGAGAAACGGCGGCGGCTCTATTATCAACCTATCCTCCATCTACGGGATCGTCGGTGCGGACGTACGGGCAGCGTATGTCGCTTCTAAAGGCGGTGTGACGAACCTCACCCGCGGGATGGCACTCGACTACGCGGAAGACAATATCCGCGTCAACTGTATCTGTCCCGGCTTCGTCGAGACACCGTTGGTTGCAGGTGTCATCAAAACACCAGAGGAATATCAGGTTCTTGCAGACAAACACCCAATGCGCCGACTCGCGCAGCCCGAAGAAATCGCCTACGGTGCACTATACCTCGCTTCCGACGAATCCGCATTCGTCACAGGCATAGCCTTACCGATTGATGGCGGTTATACCGCAGGATAGCTCACAAGTAGATGCTAATAACCTGTTACACTATAGATCCCGTCCGACACACCGTTATTCATACAACAATCTCAACAGTCTCGAATAAAAATCCAGATTTATCACTGCTCCCAATAATAGCAGGCAGTTTTGCCAGTTTTTAGACAAAAATTCAGATTTTTTCGCTTTTTCTAAAAATTATGCACAATTTCTGCCCCAAAATTGTATCTTTAATAATTAACCATAACGCGGCGCGACAGGGGAAAAAATGTAATGATGGAGAACCCTGATGGAAAACAATGATGTTCAACTGATTCGGAGAATCTTGTCAGGTGACGACGCGGCATTCACTGCTTTAGCCGGAAAGTACCAGAAGAGTGTCCACGCGCTTGTGTGGCGCAAGATTGGTGACTTTCACTTCGCCGAAGAAATTACACAAGATACCTTCCTTCAGGCATATAAGAAACTCGCCACGTTGAGAAACCCCAATCAGTTTGCCGGGTGGCTTTATGTCATCGCAACTAATCTTTGCAACAGGTGGCTCCAAAAGAAGAAACTTCCGACGCAATCACTGGAGGGCACATCCTTGGTAGAGATAGAGAACGCTTCTTACAAACGTTATGTATCCGAGCAACGGGAAACAGAAACCGCTGAGCATCACCATGAAATCGTCAAAAAACTTTTACAAAGACTCCCAGAAAGTGAACGGACGGTGGTAACACTCCACTATCTCGGCGAAATGACCATAAAGGAAATTAGCAAATTTTTAGGTGTATCAGCGAACACGATTAATAGTCGGTTGCGCCGCGCGCGAGCGCGTCTACAGGAGAGAGAAGAACTCTTGATTCAGGAGATGCTCGGTAGCGTCCAATTACCTGTTAACCTTATCGAGAACATCACCCGACAAGTTGCCAACATAAAACCGACACCCCCAACACCTGTTGGGAAACCCCTGGTGCCATGGGCGGCTCTCGGCACAGCCGCTGTTTTGATTATATTCGGACTCGGCGCGGGGAATCAATACCTCGCTCACTACCAGAAACCCTATAGTTTCGAGGCAGAATTGGAACCAACGATTGAAATCGTCGATGCACCTATCGTTCTTGATATTGATGCGAAATTGGCACTGCGAAATCAGTTCGGAAGGACCGTTATCCCCAATAAAAACAACCGTACAAGCACGTCTGTTGACGCTAAAACCCCAAGCACTCCACAATCCGAAAAACGGTTCTTTGGGTTAACGC
The DNA here is from genome assembly GCA_009843785.1 of Candidatus Poribacteria bacterium. GTDB lineage: Bacteria > Poribacteria > WGA-4E > WGA-4E > WGA-3G > WGA-3G. Next base: position 18,335 of record VYCT01000359.1, read on the forward strand.
TCGCTGAAATTGAAGCGGAAATCCCCGATCTTGAGAAAGAAATCCGGACAAATCTCATCAAAGCTTCGGCACTCTACACCGAACTACGAAACACAGATGGAACAGCAGGCATGTCCTCCCGAATTGCCACATGGCGCGACGAAACCTGGAAAGAGGTGGAGCGGTTGTTCCAAGATGTCGTTGAGACCGGAAAAATTCGGAGATATAGGTCTTATTTGCGAGTAACAGGGGTGGAGAAAGATCCGGTACTCCCCGGCGGATGGATCTATGCACTGATGGAACCCCTCCCGATGCGGGTCACCCCCGGTGTAACATTCAATGAATCTGATCAGGAAGACAGTGCTAAGAGCACCGAAAATGAAAACTGAACCAAGGAGGAAAACAGTGTCGTTTTTAAACCTGAAATCATATCGTTTCCCAATCCTCTGCATTGTGTTTTTCGTAGGTCTCACAACAGCACTTGCACAGGAAACACGGCGGCAAGATACAGCAGAAGATGAACTTGACCTCAAAGCACTTTTAGCAGCTATCAAACAGCATGACGCACTTCTCAAATCCGGTGAAGGCGAAGTCGTTTATACACTTGGGGAACTTCCGTTCAATACTGACATCCATTCCAATCCAGACACCATTATTATTACCGGCACTATCGCCTTCAATGCAGAAAACACACGTTTCGATGCAGAGGAGACCCCTTTCCATTCACAAGGAAAAACGACTATCCTTACGCCAAGCGGAAGGTGGGAAATTGTGCCTCACAAAAATAGAAAACCTAACTACGCCTTTAATACAGAAGAACAACCTCAACTCATCAACCCTTTTCATGATGTAGATCCGAGACGATGGATCACCTTGAGGCATAAAAATTTAGCGACCTACCTTGAGAACAAGAACTTCCAGATCACAGGACGCGAAGGTTTCAAGGGTATGCTCTGTTACGTCTTGGAAGCAAAAGACGGGGATAGCACCGAAAAGATTTGGATCGCACCCGAGCAAGGATTCCGATACCTAAAACACGAAAGTCAATTCCCGCGTCCGGTAGATGCACTTGACAGCGAGGTGCCGATGGAGGCACTCTGGCTCGTCCGCACGATAACTTCTTATCAGCAATACGGAGAGATTTGGTTCCCTAAAGCAGTCTTTCATGAATCCACTTGGCTCGACTTTAAGCCAAAGGATCCTATAATTTCCGGACAGCAACTGGAGATAAAGCACTTCAAAATCAATCACGACATACCGCCAGAAACGTTTACTGTTGATATTCCTGACGATGCAATGATTAAAGTGAATCGTGAAAAACAGAAATTGTCGAAGGCAGAATTCCTCAAACGCTACGGACAACAATAGGAAAGCTGATTGTTTCAGCAACACTCTAACAGGTAATTATCAATCAAGCAGTGCCTATAACTCTCTAACCCTGTGAACCCTGATTCTACTAACCAAATGTCAAAACTGATAGCCGACTGCTGACGGCTGATAGCCAAATACGACTTGACTTTGCCGGAGTTGTTGACTAAAATAACCGCAGCTCCTATCCAGACATAAATCCTACGATCAACACAGAATTTATTTATGTCATCTCTACAACACTAAGGAGCGTTTCATTATGTTTAAATCGAAACTATTTTGGGGTGGCGTATTACTCTGCAGTGTAGCACTACTCTTCGGTATCCTGATTCACAACGCAAATCAACCGCAAGAAACGATAACAATTTACAAAACCGTCACACCGGAACAGCGTGTCAAATCCAGGGCTTCAGATAAACCGATAGCTCAGACAAACAACGCAGTAGATAAAACACAGACCGTTTCCACATCCATGGATTCGGATGGTCCGAAAAGCACGAAGGATTTCACATCGGAAGACACACAACTTTCTGAGGCGGAACTACAGGCTGCGGAAAACATTTCGCCCATTGAAACTGAAGTTAAAAATGCCACTGAACCTCAAGAAGAACGTTTCTACGGGTTAACGCTCGCTGAAATCCAAGAGAAAATTCCTGTGCTTGAGGCAGAAATCCGAACCAATCTCACCAAGGCTGTAGAACTCTATGCCGAATTGAGAAGTACGGATGGAATGGCAAGTAAGTCACCTCCGTACTTCTCAGTTGAGATTGCTACTTGGCGCGACGAAACTTGGAAAGAAGTCAAGCGACTGTTCCATGCTGTTTCTCATACCGGAAAAATTATGAGATATACGTCCTATTTGAAGGTGACAGGTGGAAATAACCCGCTACTTCCGGGTGGATGGATAGCGGAATTGATGGAACCGCTGCCGATGCGGGTTGAATATAATGGAACATTTCAATAAACGCGCTTAAGGAGGTTAGGAGAAAAAATAATGTTTGTTTTAAAAAATAGCGAGATGATACGTTACGTAATTTTCGGTTTCGTTTTTCTCGCGTGTTTCACAATGGCATTCGCGCAACAAGAAGATTCACTGCCTGTCTTACCACAGAATGCCGCAGATGCTGAAAACGATTTCAATATGATTCTACTCGGCATGCAGAATTATGACGGAGCCGCGCTATCCGGCGAGGGAGAATGTCTATATGTCTTTAGACAACCCGGAACGCCTGATGCCTATCGCACTTGGAAGGCACGCCTCACGTTCGATCCATGGCATACACGTATGGACTTTAAAGAAGGCTTTTCCAATAATACGCAAACGCCGAGAGCAACGCTCATTTCATCGCCAACCGGAGTTTTGGAAATAACATCCCTTAAAACAGGAGAACAGCGTTACAATTTTCGGCGTAGCTTGCAAGCCGAAAACTTGCTATTAAGAAGTCGGGATAATTCACAGGTCTCCGAAAACTTGCGATTAAAAAGCCAGACAGAAACTGAATTAGATGCCTCAAGAGACTGGGTGGATCCAAGGCGGTGGCTCCACAGCATTGATGGACGGGCCTTACCGACCTATCTAAAAGAACAAAATTTCCGTATCCTAAAATCCGAGTTTTTCAACGGTTTCCCGTGTTATGTCCTTGAAGCAAAACAAGAAAATGGCTTTGAAAGAATTTGGGTTTCGCCTGAGTTGGGGCTGCGCTACCTGCAATATGAAAGCCGATTTCTAAGTGCAGTAGACACCGCAGATGGACAAATCAAGAAAGGCACACCTGCTGTCAGACGCATTAGACTCTCCTATGGACTATACGGTGAGGATGCATGGTTCGTCACAAACGGAATCGCAGAAACGCTCTGGATCGATGCCGATGGCGAGGAACACCTCATCAATAGGGCTATTATAGAAACGCAGAACTTCATAGTGAATCACGAGATTCCACCTGAGGTGTTCACCGTTGACCTCCCCGACAACGCCACGATTCAGGTAGGTGCGGAAAACAAGAAATTGTCCCAAGAAGAATTTCGCCAATGGTACGATGAAATACACTTCAAAGGTATAAGACTCATCAAAGACTGATAATTGATCCAACAAGATTGACCTAAACTCTCCCACTGGCGAGGTTAACCAACCTCGCCATTTATATTTCCATAGCAGTTCATAGAAAAATGTGATATAATATAGAAAGGTGTAGACATTCCCTGGTAGGCGCGCTTTGCAAGCGCGCCGATCGAATATACATTATTAATCGTCCAACCCACTAACAGTTTAAAAATGCGGAAACTCTCTTTAGCGGCCTTTCTTATTCTACTGCTCAACAGCGCGTACCTGTTCAGCTTCGGCGAACCAACGCTCTTTTATATCTTCAACGTCCTACTCCACATTGGACTCGGTATCGTCCTGATACTCCCGTTCTACATCTATGTCTATAAGCATTTAGGACACCGCTTGCAAGCCCATATTCAGAAACAAAGCACCGCAACACTTGGACAATTAGGGGTTATCGGAATAACCGTGGGTATCATCACTGGTATCTATCTGATGATTGTCGGTGCGACAACCCCCTATCGGTGGCTTCTCATCACACACATCATCAGTGTAAGCGCGGGGTGCCTCCTTTTCTGCATTTACCTACTCAGAAGTGCTGAACTTCTTACACCACTGCTACGGAAAATAACAGTAGGCGTATTGGTTATTGTCGTTATTTTCCCCATTAGCGCGAAACTCGCGCAACACTACCTTCCAAATGAAAGGTATCTCGTCAAAAATCCCGCACTGCCACCGACAAGCATGTACGAGGAAGGCGGCGGCACAACTGGGCACTTTTTCCCCGCATCCGTCGAAACAGAAACAGGAGCATTAATCCCGACCGATTTCTTTCTTACATCAGAAACCTGTGCCGCAAAAGGGTGTCACCCAGATATCTATCAGCAGTGGAACGAATCCGCCCATCATTTCTCCTCTTTCAACAACCAATGGTATCGTAAGTCAATTATCTATATGCAGGAGGTCAACGGTATCCAACCCTCCAAGTGGTGCGGCGGCTGCCACGACCCAGCGATCCTACTCAACGGCGTGATGGATAAACCCATACGCGAGAATCTTCATACACCTGCCGCACAAGCCGGACTCGCCTGCACAGCGTGCCACTCGATTGAACGCGTCAAGGATACGATGGGGAACAGTGGATACGTGATCAAATATCCACCACTTCACGACATCGCTGCCAGCGATAACCCGATCATTCGGAATCTGCACAACTACCTCATCCGACTCGACCCGGAACCGCACAAAAAGAGTTTCCTCAAACCGTTCCATCGTCAAAATACCGCCGAATTCTGTTCAACGTGCCATAAAGTGCACCTTGACGAACCGGTCAACAATTTCCGCTGGGTGCGCGGCTTCAACGACTACGACCAATGGCAGAAAAGCGGGGTCTCCCACCAAGGCGCGTTGTCTTTTTACTATCCTGAAACGGCGAAAAAGTGTGTCGATTGTCACATGCCACTTGTCGATTCCACAGATGCCGCAAACATCAACGGCAAGGTTCACAATCACCGCTTCCCCGCCGCGAACACGGCACTTCCGTTCGTCAACCAACATCCAGATCAACTCAAAGCCGTGACAGATTTTTTGCAGGATGAAGTGGTAACATTAGACCTATTCTCAGACGGTGCCCCTATCCCCAGTGCTGGCGTTGAAGTCCCGCGAAACGAAGGCACACGGATCGATGTCGTGGTGCGCACGCGCGGGGTCGGACACCGTTTCCCCGCTGGCACGATTGACGCGTTCGATATATGGTTGGAGGTAAAAGCCACTGATGAAAACGGAAAGATCGTCTTCTGGAACGGTAGAATCGCCGCATCTGATGGAAACGGACCCGTTGATCCGAGCGCGCATTTTTACCGCGCCTACATGCTCGACGCACACGGTAACCTCATTAATAAACGGAACGCTTGGGCACTACGAACAGTCCTCTATTCAAACACAATCCCGCCGGGTGCCGCCGATACCGTACGCTATCGACTCGAAATCCCACCCGATTGCGGGGATATTCTTACATTGGAGGCAAAACTCAACTACCGCAAATTCAACTGGTGGCACACACAATGGGCTTATGCAGGCGTGCGCGACCCAGAAGATACCGACTTCCAAGTAGACAAAGGGTATGATGATGGTAAATGGGTCTGGACAGGTGATACTTCAGATGTCGCCGGAAAGATTAAGGCGATCCCAAATCTACCCATTACAGAGATGGCAGCTGCTACAGCAACCTTAAAAGTAGTAGGCACAGTCCCTCTGCCGTCCACTGAAGTATCAGAGAACACACGCGAACGCTGGAACGACTACGGCATCGGACTCCTCCTACAAGGCGACCTGAAAGCCGCTGAGACCGCATTTCTGAAGGTAACGGAGATAGAACCCGGATATCTTGATGGGTGGGTCAATGTGGCGAGAGTCAGAATTGAGGAAGGTGAGATGCAGGGTGCCGAAACGATGCTTGAGAAAGCGTTTGAAATTCAGAAAACACTACCGCCTGAAAACCTACATCGTGCGAAGGTACACTACTTTTATGCACTCGTTCAGGAAACACACGGTAACTACGACATAGCCATCGAGCATCTCCAGCACGCCGCCGCACAATTCCCGCGCGATACCCGTGTCCGAAACAGACTCGGACGCATGCATTTCCTAAAACGCGAATACGAAACCGCACTGACTGAATTCCAGAAGACACTCACCGTTGACCCAGAAGATTTGGACGCACACTACAATATGATGCGTTGTTACCGCGCCCTCAAGAACCCATCGCTCGCCGCGAAATCGCAGAAACTCTATCTACGTTTTAAAGCAGACGAATCCGTCGATGCGATCACCGGCATCCCCCGCCGCGCCGATCCAAACGTCAACCGCGAACGCCAACCGATTCACGAACACACCAACAGCTATGAACCGCCATCCAACCCGTGAGGACCAGCGCGTAGATTGAACGGAACTCCTAAAAAATCCAATACAAAGTTTTTTGAGGTGATTGTAAATCCATGGGTTTCAAAAACGCGGTATTGTATCGGGAAAATTAAACTTCTGAGAGCAGTCGAAAGTATTCTTCTCTGCTCATGTTAACAGTTCGCATATTATTGGTAATGATGGTAACTGGAACTTCATCATGGCGGGGAATAACTACAGCGCGTCTCGCATCCGGGTGGTGATAGATGAGATGCGACCCTTTTTGCCGAATATAACGACACCCGAATTTTTCAAAATCCTAACTTGGGTTCGCCAGTCTGTTGGCGAAAGTTTTGGCATTAGAGGGCACCAAGAGCTATGGTACGTTGGTTAAAGGCTACTACTTGTTTATCAAGCTGAAGGGTCGGTTGTGAAGTATTCAAATCGTAACCCGCTTCTTCCAAAAACGTCTTGAGTGTTCCAAGCCGAGCGGTTTCTTCTAACTGAATTTCAATAACTTCAAGAAGATTTTTCCCTGCTTCTTCAATGCTCTTGCCGCAACTTACAACGTCTAACTCCGGGCAGTAAGCGATATATACATTGCCTTCTTTCCAAATTTCTTCCGTTATCACAAGATTTTTCATGGAATCCTCACATTTACAACCTTAAAATTGCTTCAAGTGTTGATAAAGTGTATACACGAGAAGTATAGTATACCCTATTTTGCCCACTAATTCAAGAATTTAAAGAATATCTTGCATTTCGTCAGAGTGTCATGTATAATTTACTTTTTAAAAGAAACCGATTCCTTGGAAACTCTCTTGACAAACGTCGAAACAAAAAACCTCCTACCACAATTGCCCGCCATCGAAAAACTCCTCAACACACAGGAGATGCTCGAATTGCAAGCCACCTACGCGCGTCCGCTTGTTATAGAAACACTACGTGCCGTCGTTGCTGACATCCGAAGCGAAATCCTAAGCGGAAATCAGACACAACTCCCAGAACACACAGAATACGCCGAACGGACACGCCAGAAAATTGCAGCCAAAACAGCACCCCGCATGCGTCCTATCGTTAACGCAACAGGCACGGTCACACATACCAACTTAGGCAGGTCTTTGCTCAGCGACGATGCCTGCGAAGCCATCCAGCAAGCCGCGCAAAACTATGTCAACCTCGAATACGACATTGAAACAGGCAGGCGCGGACATCGGGATCGAATCACCGAACCGCTCCTACAGCAGTTAACAGGCTGTGAAGCTTCCACAGTCGTCAATAACAACGCCGCCGCGGTGCTACTCGCACTGCAGACTGTAGCACGTGGTAAAGAGGTCATCGTCTCACGCGGAGAACTCATCGAAATCGGTGGAGCATTCCGTATCCCAGATGTCATGGCGGCAAGCGGCGCGATACTCCGAGAAGTCGGTACCACTAACCGAACGCACCTCCGAGATTACGCCGAGGCTATCAATGAAAACACTGGACTCTTGCTCAAGGTGCATCCGAGCAACTACAAAATTCTCGGTTTCACTTCGACACCCACCATGGAAGAAATAACAGAACTCGGGGCACAGCAGCGCATTCCGACAATGGAAGATCTCGGTAGCGGTGCGCTCATTGATATGGCAGCTTATGGACTGCCGCATGAACCGCTTGTCGGCGAACGCATCGCCAGCGGTGTCGATATTGTCACTTTTAGCGGCGATAAACTGCTCGGTGGACCGCAGGCGGGGCTCATCGTCGGTAAATCGGAATGGATCGAAAAGATGCGCAAAAACCCGATGATGCGCGCACTCCGCGTTGACAAACTCATTATAGCCGGGTTGTCAGCAACATTGCAACGCTACCTTATTGACAGCACCACGGCCGCTGAGCAGTTTCCGATGCTCAACCGCTATACCCGATCAATAGAGACACTCCACGCTGTCGCCGAAAAACTCAAAGCGCAACTCCAAGACCTCTTCGCCGAAAAACTCAACATTCAGGTCTCGGAAACCTACGGACAGATTGGCAGTGGGGCACTTCCTGTTGAGACATTGCCGAGCATCGCACTTGTGCTTGAATCGGCACAGATATCCGCTGAAATGCTTGCCGCACAATTCCGAAACGCTACAATTCCTGTCATCGGTAGAATCAAGGATGGACTTTTCTGGTTGGATCTCCGGACAGTCTATGAGAGAGAACAGACGTGGATCGTTGAAACCGCCACGCAAGTAGCCAAAACGCTATGAAAATTGCTGGAATCCTTCTCGTCAGTATCGTTAGTATTGGGATGTACGCTTGCACACACCGCAATGAGGATTCACCTGCTACCGAACATCCTGTGGAAATCGTTTCTGAGATTGACGGTGCCACAATGGTCCTGATTCCGGCAGGTACATTTCAGATGGGCTCCGCAACCGGCGATAGCGACGAACAACCCGTGCATACTGTTACCCTCGACGCATTTTACATGGACCAGTATGAAGTAACCAATGCGCGCTACCAAAAATTCGTCGAAAGCACAGGCTATCCTCAGCCACCTTTGTCACATAACCCGCGGTTCAATGCCCCGGACGCACCTGTCGTCCGAGTGAACTGGCGTGACGCTGCCGCATACGCCGCATGGGCAAATAAACGGCTACCGACTGAAGCTGAATGGGAATACGCTGCACGCGGAAATCTGACTGGAAAATTATATCCCAATGGTGATATAATTACACATACAGACGCGAATTTCGGCAGCACTGGTGGAACAGATCAATGGAAGTGGACGGCCCCGGTCGGGAGCTTCCCGCCTAACGGCTATAACCTATACGACATGGCAGGGAACGCATGGGAATGGTGTTTCGACGAATACAACGGCGAATTCTATAACATGAGTCCAGAAAATAATCCGCGCTTCGGTAGAGAGATCGCGCCTGATAACGAAAACTTCCGGATCCTACGCGGCGGCGGCTGGGGCGGGAGCCCTCAGGACCTTCGCGTCGCAGATCGGTGGTACCATCTCTCATCTGGCAGTACCATCGGATTTCGCTGCGTCAAAGACATCTCCCAAATACAAGAATAATCATCAGTTGAAGAAAATAAGGGAGTTCTAACACCTCTCGTTACTGATATAGTAAAAGAAACCAAGCCTGAAACGAAGTGGAAGGCGACTCGACGTAAAAGCACGTCAAATGCCAAACACACGTTACTTATCCGCAAGGAAAACTAAAAATTGGCAGTTGCAGTTCAATTAACCCATGTTACAAAAGCATTTGACACAACGATCGCCGTCAACGACGTAAGCCTGAATATTGAGAGAGGCGAATTCTTCTTTCTTCTCGGCCCGTCCGGATGCGGTAAATCGACCTTTCTGCGGATTGTCGCAGGATTCTACAAACCCGATACCGGCGAATTACGGTTCGACGATACCGTTGTGAACAATGTGCCACCGCATCAACGCAATACCGGGATGGTATTCCAAAACTATGCCCTCTGGCCCCACATGTCCGTCGCCGAAAATATCGAATACGGACTCACACTCCGCAAACTCGGCAAATCGGAACGAGACGAAAAGATCACGCGCGCCTTAGAGATGGTGCAGATGGTAGACTATCACGATCGCGCAGTCAACACACTTTCCGGTGGACAACAGCAGCGCATCGCACTCGCACGCGCCCTTGTCATTGAACCGAGCGTTCTCCTGCTTGACGAACCGATTAGCAATCTCGATGCCGCCCTCCGACAACAGATGCGCGACGAAATCAAACAGATCCACGACCGAACAAACATCACAATGTTCTATGTCACGCACGATCAAGTCGATGCGCTTTCTATGGCGGACCGGATGGCAATCATGCGGGACGGCGTTGTCATTCAGGTCGGCACCCCACGCGAGGTATATCAGTTCCCAAAGAACGCCTTTGTAGCAAGTTTCGTTGGGGAAACCAACTTTATCGCTGGCAAAGTCCAGCACACATCAAACGGAAGTGCGACAATCGAGACCCCCGTCGGAACACTCCACTCCGAAACTGTTTATCACGACTTAAGCGACGGAACACCCGTGCAGTGCTCAATTCGCCCCGAAGCACTCATCGTCAACAACAACCAGAACGATGCTAACCACGCCGAGAATACAATAACCGCAAAGATTACCGCAGTCAACTACTTGGGCAGGATAGAAGAATACCAACTGGTCGCCGCAGACGTACCGCTCAAAGCCGTGCATTACAATCCCGGCATCGAAACGAAAAAACCTGGAGACACCGTGCAACTTGCAATAGCAGCAGAGGCAATTATTCCACTACCCGATTAGATACCGCTCCATTATTGCAGGCACGCTTTGATGAAGTTTAAGCCCCCAGGCCGGTAGGTGCGGTTTGCAACCGCACCATAGGTGTCAATTTAGGGATATTTTGCGAT
>VYCT01000273.1 GCA_009843785.1 Candidatus Poribacteria bacterium
GGTTTACCAAACTGCTGAGCGGGGACACATCTATTATTTCATTGTCGTGAAGATCTAACAGTATTAGATTCGTCAAACCTTTGAGCGGTGATACTTTTGATACCTTATTGCCATCAAGATCCAATTCTATTAGGTTTACCAAATCACTGAGGGCGGACACATCCGTTATCTGATTGTCGTCGAGATCTAGCACTTTCAGTCTTATCATGTCTGCAAGTGGTGTTACATCTGATATATGGTTATCGTGAAGGTCAAGTAGTTGCAGCTTTGTCAAATCTTTGAGAGGTGTCACATCCGATATTTTATTATTATCAAGATCCAGTTCTGTCAATTTTGTCAAGGTTGTAAGCGGAGATACATCTGATATTTCATTACCATCAAGATCCAGATATGTCAGATTTGTCAAAACTCCGAGCGGGGATATATCTGCTATCTGGTTGTCGTCAAGATCTAGCCAAGTCAGTTTTCTCATATCTGTAAGTGGTGTTACATCTGCTATCTGATTATCGTCAAGATCCAAAAATACCAAGTTTGTTAGCATTTTGAGTGGAGACACATCCGATACTGGGTTATCGTCAAGATCCAAGCGTCTCAGTTTTATCAAATTTTCGAGTGGAGACACATCCGATATTTTGTTGTCCGAAATATCCAGCCGTACAATGTTGGTCAACTCTCTCAAAACGGATACATCCGATATATTGTTACTGTCAAGATCCAAGAATTGTAGTTTTGTCAAAGTGTTGAGTAGGGATACATCCGATAGTTGATTGTCCTGAAGACTTAGGTGCGTCAAGTTCGTCAAATTTATGAGTGGAGACACATCTGATAGTTGGTTCTCTTTAAGCTTTAGGTGTGTCAAGTTCATTAAATTTTCAAGCGAAGAGGCATCCGATAGTTGGTTGTCCTGAAGATCCAAGTATATCAAACTCTTCAAATTACTAAGTGGGGACACATCCGATATCTCATTCCCGCGAAGTTCGAGTTCAATCAACTTTGTCATATTTTTTAGTGGAGATACATCTGATATACGATTATCTTTAAGATTTAGGAATATTAAGTTCGTCAAATTTTCAAGCGAAGATACATCTGATAGCCGCGCGTTGAAACCGAGATCCAAAAAGGTCAACTTTGTCAAACCTTTGAGCGGAGATACGTCCGATATACGATTACGTCCAAGATGCAGCTCCTTCAGGTTAACAGCAAACTCAAGACCTGTCAGATCTTGAACGTCAGAGCCAAGTATACCATCAATAGGCTGACAAATCCACCGAATTGGTGTCCCCCACTCTCCTATTTCCGATAACCTCAAAAAGCGACATCTGCTGGCTTGAAGCACTTCTAAACTCGCCATATCCGCCTGAGTAATGTCCTCACCTGCCTCTTTACCTAATGCCAACTGAAGAAAAACACGGAGGTCGGCATCCGGAATATGGATAGTCTGTGCGGTTGCTATCCGGTGTGGTGCCCCGAAAAATATGCACACGATAAAAACAAGAATGAGGACCCGGATAAATTCTACATTTTGGTTTGAAAAACCTGTACAGGGTGATTCCTCATATGACGTAAAAAGTCTCAAGAGATTTATACTCCTTTATTTTCAGTGATACGACTCAATGCCTCAAGGCAGGGGAACCTCAGTTTTTTTCGGAACTGTGTTTCTCCAAGATCAACGTCTTACTGTCACTCCAGAAGAAGAAACTATCATCTTGTGCCTGCAGCAAAAAATGATCGATTGTGTTAGCACGCGCTCGTCACTGTGAAAGCAAACATAGAAGTAGTTTCCATCTAATAGGTCTTACTTCTGAACAAGCATTTTCCTAGTAACAGTAAAATCACCAGCAGTCAATGTATAAAAATAAACACCACTCGCTACAGACTCGCCAAACTCATTCCGACCATCCCAATACGCCGCACGAGATTTGCTGTGATACAGACCCGTAGGCAAAAATCCTAACCCCAAGGTCCGAACAAGTTTACCATCCGCAGAATAGATGGAGATACTCACCTCCGAGGAGGCCGCCAACTGATACGGAATCCACGTCTCAGGATTGAACGGATTCGGGTAGTTCGCCAGCAAGGCAGTCTCCCGCGGGAGCATTTCTGTGAAGCTTAGAGATGCTAAGAGTTGTTCCAAGACAGTAATCCCCTTTCGCATCCAAGGCTCTTGGGCATCAAGTCCTTTAGCAAGAGATATCCACGCCGAAAGATTCTCTGCAGTCAGAACAGGTGGTTTAGATAGATATTTCAGGCCTGCGGGAGCAGCAGCAGCAGTATCTACCTCTGCTGCGACAGCAACCAAGTCTCTTACATCCACAACACCATCACCATTGACATCCAGATAAACCCCAAATTGCGCAGCATCCGCAAAATCAGGATTGCGATAATTAAAGGCAACTAAAACGAGGTCCATTACATTTACAACACCATCGCGGTTCACATCCGCCGTCTTAATCGGTGGTGACGCTTGATTGCTATTATCATATTCCATTAGATTTTCTACCAATTTAGCGATCGGTGAGAAATCTGTGATGTGATTTTCACTAAGATCAAGGATTTTCAGTTTCCTCAAATTTTTGAGTGCGGATATATCGATTATTTCATTGTCATGAAGATCCAATTCCATCAGGTTTATCAATGTGCTGAGTGGAGACACATCCAATATCTCGTTACCGTCAAGATCCAATATCATCAGGTTTATCAATGTGCTGAGTGGAGACACATCCAATATCTCGTTACCGTCAAGATCCAATATCATCAGGTCTCTCAAAACACTGAGTGCGGATATATCTGATATCTCGTTGTCGTTAAGATCTAAGTCTGTTAGTTCTATCATATTTTTCAGTGCGGATATATCTGATATCTCGTTGTCGCCAAGATCCAACAACATTAATCTTGTCATATTTTTCAGTGCGGATATATCTGATATCTCGTTGTCGTCAAGATCTAGCCAGGTCAGTTCTATCATATCTCTGAGTGCGGATACATTCGATATTTCATTGTGGTCAAGATCTAATTTTTCCAGTTTTGTCATATTTTTCAGTGGAGACACATCTAATATCTCATTGTCGTCAAGATTCAGCCTTGTCAGTTTTATCATATTTTGCAATGGAGATATATCCACTATCTGGTTACCGTCAAGATCCAACCATGACAATTCTATCATGTCTTTGAGTGGCGATATATCCGATATCTTGTTATCATCAAGATCCATCTGCCTCATCTTTGTCAAAGCACTGAGCGGAGATAAATCAGATATATGGTTGTCGGAACCATCCAGTTGTGTCAGCAGTGTCATATCTTTGAGTATAGATATATCCGATACCTCGTTCGAGTCAAAATCTAAGAATATTAACTTCGTCAAATTTTTGAGCGGGGACAAATCAGATATTAGGTTAGCTTCAAGATCCAGTCCTATCAAGTTTGTCAAATCCTTGAGCGGGGACACATCTGCTATCTTATTGTTTTCAAGAGATAAGTATATGAGATTTGTCAAGGCACCGAGTGGGGACGCATCAGACACAAGGTTGCCCCAAAGAGAAAGATGTGTGAGGTTTGTCAATGCTCTGAGTGGAGACGCATCAGATATTCCAAAGTTGTTGTGAAGATCTAAAACTATCAACTTTTCCAATGATTTGAGTGGGGATACATCCGATATTTTGTTATGAGCAAGATGAAGCTCTTTCAGATTAATAGCAAATTCAAGTCCACTCAGATCTTGAATGTCAGATCCAAATATATCATCCGGACATCTCCGCTGTAATGGCAACCACCGTGGCACCCCTGACTGCTTCAAAAAGCGACATCTGCTGGCTTGAAGCACTTCCAAACTCGCCATATCTGCCTGAGTAATATCAGCACCCGCTTCCTTGTTCAAGGCAAACTCAACAGCAGCACGGAGACTCGGATCCGGAATGTCAACACCCTCTGCCATTGCTACCGAAAGTGATGAAGAAAAAAGCAAGCATACACCAAAAAAAAGTGCAACTACATCCCTAAACTCTGAACTTCGGTTTGAGAAAGTTTTTACCATAAACAGT